>JAUNKI010000168.1 GCA_030532815.1 Leptotrichiaceae bacterium | reverse complement strand
AATTTTGACAGAAATACAGAAGAAGAAAAGTTGTTACTAAAAATAAAGGAAATTGCAAGAAAAAATGATGGGAACATATTGGTGGAATTTATAAGGAAAAAAACTGCATATGAATTTTTTGAAAAATTAAACAGTTTAAATTTGAGAAATAGGAAAATAATGCTTATAACTTCTGATGACAATAAAATTGAGAGAAACCGAATTATAAACTATTTAAAAAACGGAAATGAAGACGTGATACTTGTTGCTACTCAGGTAATTGAAGCGGGAGTGGATATAGATGTGAAATA
Source organism: Leptotrichiaceae bacterium (assembly GCA_030532815.1). Classification (GTDB taxonomy): domain Bacteria; phylum Fusobacteriota; class Fusobacteriia; order Fusobacteriales; family Leptotrichiaceae; genus Pseudoleptotrichia. The sequence continues at coordinate 3,001 of JAUNKI010000168.1, read as the reverse complement.
CGGGTTTAAAAATGTATCAACATTGGACAGTGAAGAGCAGTTTCTTGGAAGAATTAACAGAAATTCCCGGAAAAAAGGAGCAGTCGTATTTTTCTTCTATTTAGATGATCCTAAAAGAATTTACAGGGAAGATCATAGGCTTGGAGATGAACTTTCTCTCACATTATTAAATGAGAAAAATAGGGAAAATCTTTTAAATAAGGATTTTAATTCATTTTATGAAGCTGTTTTCAGGAAAATTGTTAAAAAAATAGAAAAAAATGTAAAAGGAAATGAAATGGACATAAATAGAAATTTCAGAGATTTAAATTTTTTTGAAATAGAAGCGGTTTTTAAACTTATCGATGAAGATAAAAATGTATTTAAAGTATTTCTTAACAGGAATATCACTGATGAAAGCGGAGATACAATAAACGGTAAAAATGTATGGAATGATTTTTTTAACATTTTAACTGACAGAGAAATAGAATTTGCTGAAAGAAAAGTAAAGTTATCTCAAATATATTCAAAACTGAATAATTTTATTTATGAAGTGAGAGGAACACAGATAATGACATATACTGATATAATAGGAGATATTTATTATATTGAGAACGGTGAAGATTATTTTGAAAATGGAAAACTGAACATTAAAAAACTGACAGGTGAAGAAGTGGAATTTATTTAATATGATTTTGAGAGGAGGAAAAACTCTTGAAAATAAACGGGACTTTAATAAATTATTATTTTCACTGTAAGAGACAGTGCTGGTTATGTGCCAACAGATTAAATATGGAAGATGAAAGTGAAGAAGTAAGAATAGGAAAAGTTATTCATGAAAATATGGCAATGGATAATGAAAATTCTGAATTAAATGTGGAAAATATAAAAATAGACAAAATAACTAAAGAATATTTAGTGGAAATAAAAAAATCAGATGCAGATGTACAGGCTGTAAAATGGCAGGTTTTATTGTATCTGAAAATATTAAAGGAAAAAGGAGTGGAAAGAAAAGGAAAAATAGAATTTGTAGAGAAAAATAAGCAGAACAATAAAATAATTTATCTGGAACTTACTGAGGAATTGGAAAAAGAACTGGAGTTATTAATAGAGGAAATAGAAAATTATATACATGAAAAAAATCCGAGTGGAGTTTTAAATGATAAAAAATGCAATAAATGCTCATATTATTCATATTGTTACATATAGAAAGTGAGGAAAAAAAGTATGTCTTCTTCAACACGTTATATCACATCAATGGGAGAGTTAAGTAGAAAAGATAATTCGCTGATTTTTAGAAATGATAAAGGACACAAATATATACCGATAGAAGGTATAAAAGTAATTTACTGCCTGAATGAAGTTTCAATTAACAGTAAACTTCTGGATTTTCTATCAAGAAATAAAATAATGATTCATTTTTTTAATTATTACGGATATTATTCAGGAACATTTTATCCTAAGGAAGCGTATATAAGCGGAAAAGTTACTATTGCACAAGTGAAAAAATTTGAAGAAAACAGACTGGAAATAGCAAAAGCAATAGTAAAAGGAATCGGAATAAATATATATGAAGTATTGTACCATTACTACAAACACGGATATAAAGAACTGAAACCGTTGCTGAACTGGCTAAATAAAGAGACAGGAGCAATACTGGATAAATTGGATAATATTAAACAGATTCTTTATTTGGAAGGTAGTATATGGAAAAGATTTTATGAGACTTTTCCGGTTTATTTACCCGAAGATTTCCTGTTTAATAAAAAAGTCAAAAGACCTCCTGATAATCCTATGAATGCGTTAATTTCTTTCGGGAATAGTATGCTTTATACTAAAGTTATCTCACAGTTATATAAAACTCATTTAAATCAGGGAATAAGTTATCTTCATGAACCCTTTGAATCAAGATTTTCGCTAAGTCTGGATATTAGTGAAGTATTTAAGCCTGTAATAGTATATAAAACAATATTTGAGCTTGTAAATAATAAAAAAGTTCAAGTAAATAAACATTTTGAAAAACAATTGAATTATTGCCTGTTAAATGAAAACGGAAGAAAAATATTTATTGAAAATTTTGAAAAACGGTTGGAAAGTTCCTTTGAACATCCTAAATTAAAAAGAAAAATTACATATAATACGGCAATAAAATTAGAAGGATACAAACTCATAAAAAATTTAGTGGAAAATGAAAAGTTTGTACCGTTTAATTTAAAGGAGAAAATTTAATGAAACTTGATAAAAATTATAACTATGCTTTTGTATTTTATGATATACAGGAAAAAAGGGTAAATAAAGTTTTTAAAATTTGCAAAAAATATTTGGAACATCATCAAAAATCTGTTTTTAGGGGGAAAATATCCCCTTCTCAAATATTAAAGCTGGAAAAGGAGTTAAAAAAAGTAATTGATGAAAAACATGATTATGTAAGCTTTGTCTTAATGGTTAATGAATATAATTTTTTTGAACATAGTTTAGGAGAACATAAAGAAGATGAATTGTTTATTTAAATAAAAAATGTTCTTAATTTGTGTATGTTTTTAAAAGTATTAACCGATTTTAAGGGAGTAGTATAAATGAAAGCTGTACTTATTATTTTGGTGTATTAATAAAAATAAAAGATATGTTCTGGTAATGCTGAATAGGTTGTAATAATGATACTTTAAATATTTTTTATATTAGTAGTACTATTTTTTCAGTTTTTGGTTAAAATAGTATACTATATTCTGTATGTATATTTTTATAAGTTTTAAATTATATGATAATTAATTTAAAATATAAAGGTGTACTGCTATAAAATATATTTATAAAATTACAAATTTCCAACTTAATTATATATAAGTTGTATGTGAAGGTTTATATTTAAATATTACAGGATAAATAGGATAATTTATTAAAAAATATTGTAGGTTGGGAGAAAAAGATATATAATAACTGGTATATATAGAACTCTTATTATTGATGAATGTTAAATACGATAGAATTGATTGTTGTTGAATAAGAACATGTGATGTGTTTAAAT
>JAUNKI010000167.1 GCA_030532815.1 Leptotrichiaceae bacterium | reverse complement strand
GGATTTGAATCCGTGTTTTTAATTTTCTCCGGATTTATTTCCGAATTTTTCTTCTCTTTTTCATTTTCAATGAAATTCCACGTTTTTCCTTTTAATGTCAATTTTATTAAATCTTTTTTCCCCTGTTTTATATATTCAATTATTCCTTTTTCATTCAAAAATTTTAAATTCCGATAAACTGTGTCGGATTTTTCAAAAAACAGGGGTAATTCCTGTAATATCAGATTTCTTGAAATATAATAATAAATTTTATCATTTACTATTATTTCCTTTGCCCATGAATTAGCTTCGTATATTAATGATACCAATGCACCCTGTGTTGCCGTTATTCCCCATTCAAGGCATTTTTTATTATTTATGACAGTTATAAATCTCATTTTTTATCACCTTTCGCTATACAATAATAAATCTTTCACGACAAGTATATGACTGATACTTTTTTATTAAATATTTCCGTTTAGATGCTTTTGACTGAATATTTTCTGCTCATTTGACATTTCCGTCATTAAATAATATTTTTCTTCTGCTGAACAGACGGATCTTTTCCTGTTTCAGTTTAGCACCAGTTATTTTGTAACTAAAACGTTACTTGATAGATATAAAAAAATTACTGTTTCAAAAAATTTAAAACTTCTTCGTATCTGTTTTTTCTATTTTTCCTTATTGCCCTTTTAAATCCTTCATAACTGTTATAGCCGAATTTCTCCATTATTTCACTTATACTGTAACCTTTTAAGTAAATAAGACTTTTTATTTCTCTCATTCTTTTTTCTTCTATTTCCATTTTTATCACCTCAATTTAATATAACATATTTGTAACATTTTTGCAACGATAAATTTTAAAAAATAAAAGCTCCTTTATGAGCCTTTATTTTTCCTTCTATTTCAGATTTACTTCAACTTCTCCCGTTTCAGAAAATATATTATCTACTGTTTTTAATACTAATCCTTCTGATTTTGCCACATCATCGGGAACATCATAAAATACTTTCTTAGTTATTTCCGTTCCGGGATTTATACTTTGGTAATCCAGTGAATCTTTGACCATTAAAGTCGACGGAGAATACTGATTATCATGTAGAAACAACTGAAATCCGCTATTATCAAGTTTTAACATCTTATTTGAAATATTCTTCACTTTAATTGTCAATATTATGAAACTATTGTTTTCTGAATCAGGCTTATAATATGTATAATCATTGTCACTTACTTTCTTTGAAATTTCCTTTTTTAAAACTGTAAATTCGACTTTTTCGGTTTTCAGTAATTCCGTTATTGCTATTTTTTTATTTTCCTGAAGTTGTTTATTTGTTCCTTCTCCCTGAGTCAGATTTCCCTCAAAACTTTCCATCAGTTTACTAAATCCGAAACTTATTATTTCAAAAAATGGTTTATTTTTTTCATTTTCACTGTCTATTTCCCATTTTTCTCCGTTTTTCTTAAATATTACATCTATATTCTTTTCATTATATTTTAAATCTTTGGAATTTAGTTTTTCTCCGAAAAACTCTACTACGAATTCTTCTCCTAATTTTTTCATTTCTTCTCCGCTTTTTCCTAAATTGGCAAAAGCCAACGCCATAATTTTCTGCATATATTCCGGAAAATATCCCGTTAAATCAGGTGCTTTCAAATCCAGATTTATCGTTGCCGTATCTCCTTCAACTTTAGTATTTTTTATTTTATACGTCATTTTTTTGTAGCCGTCCAAAAATATTTTTATACTTTCACTGTCATCTGCAATGTCCGATTGGGGATTTAACTGTTTTATTTTTTCCGTATCTCCGTTCTGTAACACTTTAAGCATAGTTTCAAAATCCTTCTGAACTTTGGGAGTTCCGCAACCTACAACTAAAAATAATAATGATAAAACTACTAACACTTTTTTCAATTTAAATCACTCCTTTTAATATTTTATAATTTATTATACCTTAATTTTAAATAAAAAGAAAATCCGTCTGGTAACTTTTTAAAATTTTTTATATTTTCTTATTTCTTCCATTACTTCCAGTCCCAAATCACAGTTTTCAATTAAATCATAACTTACTTCCTGTTCATCATAGGATAATAATTCAGCTGCAAATTCATTAGCTTCATTTTCCAACTCGGGAGTATATCTGTAAAAATTTTCCTTCATTAATAAAACATCCTTGCTTGAATGCATTACGCCATGACCCAGCTCATGGGACAGAACCACTTTTTTTGAATAATCGTCCAAATTTTCATTAATTACTATATACTTATTTCCGAGTACTTTTTTAAAATATCCCTTTATGTTTCCCAAATCCATGTATTTTATGTGAATATTCAATTTTCTGCATAATTCATACGGGTTTTTAGTATTATATTTTTCAATCAGATTTTTGACCCTCTGCTTTATATTTTTTCTTTTCCGCATTTAACATCCCTACTTTTTTCTTTTATTTTTTGATTTTGCGTCAAAATATAATTCCTGTAAACTGTCGTATAGCTTTTTCTTGTCCTCCTCACTGATGCTTTCATCATTGAAAAAATGATTTGCACTGGACATTACGTCTTCCAACTGTGCCCGATCACGTTTATTTAATTTTGAAATCCGTTCATCTGTTTCATCAAGTGCCGCACCTGCCAAATTAAATAAAGTCACTTTATCCAAAACAAATAATTCCGCCAATGCTGAAAGTACTCTTATAGGAACTTTATCAAATTCATTATCTTCCAGCCTTTTTATATTGGTATGACTGTACTGAATATTTTTAGATTTCAGTTTGTATTCCACCTGTCTCAGTGAAAGTCCCTTACTTTCCCTTTTTTCCTTTAAAATCTCACCTAAACTCATATAATTTTCCTCCTGTTGTTCAGTTATATTTTACCATATTTTAGTAACAAAGTTGTTACAAAATTTTAAATTTTTAAAAAATCCGTTGCATTTTAGTTACAAATATGATACAATTATTTTGAGGTTAGATTTATAACCTTTTTTAAAACTCATTTTGTAACTAAAAGGTTACAAAATGCTTTAAAGTCAATGTTTTCAATATATTCAAAAAGGAAAGTATGTATGAATAAGGAAAAATTAAAAGAACTTGTTAAAGAAATAATACTCGAAATGATAGACAATGGAGAATTGAAACTGAATACCGATTACGAAGTTGAGTATACACAGAAATGGCTGAATAATTGGTTAATGGAGTGGATACTGGACGGATATACGACAAAGGAAGTTATGTTCATTCTTGAATATTTTGAAACTTTTGAATGTGAAAAAGCTATTGAAATATGGGAAAATATTCCTTATGAAATATATCCGGGACATAGTGATACATACGAAG
>JAUNKI010000166.1 GCA_030532815.1 Leptotrichiaceae bacterium | reverse complement strand
CCTTCTTCAATAAGCCTGTTTCTTATTTCCGTCAGTAAAATATTCGACAATCCTTCTCCCTGACGATTCCTGTCCACTGCAAAATCTTTTATGATATTTCTGTCTTTGGAAACGGTAGCTATAATTTCTTCATTCTGCCTTATAACTCCGGTATAATCCACCGAACTGTCAAATTCCAAATCAAATTTTCTTAAAAAATCTTTCAGTTCCCTCATTTCAAAACTGTTTTTATAATCCAGCTTTGATACATTCATCTAAATAACCTCCCGATTTATCCTGTCTAAGCTCTCGGTCCCGCATTTACAATATTTTCAGGCATATGCGGATATTTTTTTTCAAAATTTTCCTGAAACATTTTAGCCAGTTTTTTTGCATAGACAATATAAGCTTCCTTATTTTCCCAAGTGTCGGCAGGATTCATGATTTCACATGGAACATTTGGACAAAATTGAGGAATATCCACATTGAAAATATCGTCATGTCTATACTCAACCGAGTCAAGCTCGCCATTTAAAGCCGCTGTAACCATTGCACGGGTATATTTCAACTCCATACGTTTACCTATTCCGTAAGGACCTCCTGACCAGCCTGTGTTTATGAGATATACTTTCGTATTGTATTTTTCAATTTTTTCTCCGAACATTTTCGCATAAACTGAAGGATCCATAGGCATGAAGGGTTCTCCGAAACAAGTGGAAAACGTCGGTTGCGGCTCTGTAACTCCACGCTCGGTACCTGCAAGTTTTGAAGTAAATCCTGTAATAAAATGATACATGGCTGCATCCTGACTCAGTCTGGAAATAGGAGGCAGCACTCCGAAAGCGTCTGCTGTGAGAAATATAACTACAGAAGGAATTCCCCCTACTCCGGGAATCTGTGCATTTGTTATATAATTAATAGGATAGCCTACACGGGTATTTTCAGTAAGTGTCTTGTCTTTAAAATCAAGTTCTCTTGTTTTGGAATCCATTATGACATTTTCCACAAGACTTCCGAATTTTATTGCCCGATAAATTTCAGGCTCGTATTTTTCCTTCAGGTTTATACACTTGGCGTAACAGCCTCCTTCAAAGTTAAAAATTCCGTGATTGGACCAGCCATGTTCATCATCACCTATTAATTTTCTGTTCGGATCCGTTGACAAAGTTGTTTTTCCCGTCCCTGAAAGTCCGAAGAAAACAGCTGTTTTCCCCGTAACCGGATCTATATTGGCAGAACAGTGCATCGGAAGTACGTCCATGCGAGGCATTAAATAGTTCATTACACAGAATACACTTTTCTTTATTTCACCTGAATACCTTGAACCGCATATTATCCCTATTTTGGCTTCATAATCAATAATAATTGCCGCTTCTGAGTGAGTTCCGTCTATTTTCGGATTACATTTAAATCCCGGTGCTGCAATGATAGTAAAATCAGGACTGTGATAATTCACAAGTTCTTCAACTGAAGGTCTTATTAAAAGCTGATGGATAAACAGATTCTGACTGGCAAGTTCATTTATAATTCTGAACTTTTTTCTGCATACGGGATCCGCTCCCGCCATTCCGTCAAAAATAAAAATTTCCCTATTCTGAAGATAGGAAACCAGCTTCCCGTAAATAGAGTTGAACTTTGATTTTTCAATAGGACGATTTACATTTCCCCATGCAATGGAATCATGAATGCCCGGAGTATCCACGATAAACTTGTCTTCAGGAGAACGTCCTGTATATTTTCCAGTTGTTACAACAAGGGCTCCTGTTTTTGACAATTTTCCTTCTTCTCTCTGGACGGCAATTTCGATTAATTCCGTAGGGGATAAATTACGGTGAATTTTTCCGGTGTTGATAATTCCCATTTTTTCAAGTCCGAATGTTCTCATGATACTACCTCCGTTTAAATTATTTATTTTATAAAATTTAATTTTATGCGGCTATTATCATAGTAACTTTTATATTCAAACAACTAAAAAACCGAACTTATTAATTCTCTATTTCAAAATGAATTAAAGTTCTCTGTTATCTTTTCCTTATTTTTTCAATCTGACCGTATTTTCCTTAAAAAATATCAAGTCCGTTTTATTTCCGTAAACTGTTTTTTAAAAATTTTTATATTGAATTGTATATATCCTGTCTTATCTGTTATTTCCGATTTTTCTATACCCTGTTTCTTATATTTTTCATTGCTCCTTTGTTTGAGTTAATTTTTCACCTATTTTTTCAGCTTCAAACATTTATTACTTTTGCTCTTAACATGCTATGAAATTATTATATCATATTTCATTATATTTTTAAAGTTTTTGACTGTAATTCCCCTTTAATAATTATATTTTTATTCTTATAAGTGCGTAAAATTTAATATAAAATTGTATTGTAATTTTCTTTATTTATAATATAATATTAAAATACAAATCAAAGTAAAAAAGGAGAAATATGAAAATATGTAAATTTAGCACTCTTGATTCCACAAATGAATACATGAAAAACCATGCAGAAACTTTTGAAGAATTTGACATGGTTATTGCCGATAGTCAGACTCACGGAAAGGCACGTAGAGGAAATTTATGGTTTTCTGACAAAGGTATGGCACTTTTTACTTTTTTAGTAAAAAAAAGAAGCGAAATAGATCACTCGGAATATATGAAACTCCCTTTACTGGCAGGAATGGCGATTATAAAAGGACTAAATAAATTTGAAAAACTGGATTACAAATTTAAATGGACAAATGATATTTATCTGTCGGAAAAAAAATTAAGCGGTATTTTAGTGGAAAAATCAGGAAACAACTTTTACGTAGGTATCGGTATAAATATTAACAATATTTTACCTACCAAGCTTAAAAATACTGCAATATCCCTCTCTGAAGCAACCGGAGAAAAATATGACATTACGGAAATTACGGTTTCAATTATTGAACAGTTTCAAATTCTGTATAATGATTTCATTAACGGATTATGGGAAAACATATTATCGGAAATTAATTCGATAAATTATCTGAAAAACAGGAAAATAAGTATAAAAATATCCGATACTTTTATTTCAGGAATCGGACGGGATATAAACAGCAAAGGAGAAATTGAAATCCTTGTCAACAATGCCGTTCTCTCTTTTTCTTTCGGAGAAGTCATGAATGAAAAGATTTTAATTGAAAAATAGTAAGTTTTTACTCAGTAAAATTTGAATTCTGAAGGGAAGTAAAAATAAAAGAAATGGTTTTAAATGAAAGTATAATTAAATTGTAATAATAACATACACTTAAATTATAAGTAAAAATCCAACATTCAAATTATTTCAACGAAAAAAATACAGGAATGAGCGTAAAGAAAAATCACTGTCTGAGCGAAGCGAGTTTGTGATTTTTTA
>JAUNKI010000165.1 GCA_030532815.1 Leptotrichiaceae bacterium | reverse complement strand
ACAGATTAAATATTATTTTTTCAAAGTTTTTAATATCATTTACTGTTATATTTCCTGTTTTTATTTCCAACGTATTTCCTGTTACTACATCTAACGGAGCATAAGTTTTTTTATCTTCCTTGAGAGCTGTGGAACGGCTTCCTCTTCCTCCGAACAGTATTGTCTCCGTTCCGAATTTAGGATTTCCTTCAATAATTACTTTATTATTTATTGCAGAGCCTCTGTGACTGTATCCTCCGTAAACATTTCCTTCTACTGTCGAAGTTCCTTTTATAATAACAGTATTTTCGGTTACAAGTGAACTTTGTCCGCCTGCTCCGTATACACTTCCTCCTTTTGGAACATTTTCATTTTCTCTTTCCCAGCGTCCATTTGTTGAAAGCACTCCTCCATCAATAATTACCGTATTTTTTTTCATTATCTCTATGTTTTCCTTTCCAGGCTGTGCCGCACCGAAAACACGTTCAACAGGCGGACCTACATTAACAATTACAGTGTTTCCTTCATAACTTCCGGATATTCCGAAAGAATTTTCCAATTTCTGATATCCGAGTACCTTATCCGCTTTTCCGTCTTTAGGGTATGTTAATGTTTCTCCTGAAAATGTATTCATTCCTGCAAGTACAAATCCGACTGTTCCCAATAATATTTTTTTCACATAATTTTTTGTTTTACTGTAATTCATAAAAGACCTCCTAAATAAATTTATTAAGTTTATCTTATCATAATTTATTTTGTAAATCAATTATTTAGATATTCAATATAATTTAATTTTTAATAAAAAACCTATTTTAAAATAAGCTAAAAACTTAATATTAAAATAGGTTAATTATATTTTTATAAATCTTCAGGACCAAAAGCATAAGGAAGCAGTTCTTTTATTGAACAAATTTTATATTTTTTCTCTCTATTAGTTAAAATAATTACCGTTTCTTCATCTGAAAATTCATATATCACCTGTCTGCATGCTCCGCATGGACTTATCGGTTCAGGTGTACCTCCCGTAACGACAAGAAGTTTTATTTTTTTCATTCCTTCAGTCACTGCCGTAGGTATGACATTCCTTTCAGCACATATACCCAGACCGTAAGAAGCATTTTCCACATTTACTCCCTTAAATTTTCTCCCCTGTTCATCAATAAGAAGTGCCGCCACAGGAAATTTTGAATAAGGGACGTAAGCCTTTTCAAGTACACTGTTTACTTCATTTATATATTCAGCTATGTCATCTTCGGTTAATTTTATTTTTCCGTCCAATATTTTCATACCGTTTCCCCTTATTATAAGTTTAATGAACTTTCCAATGCCACTTCTATCATATCATTGAAAGTCAGCTGTCTTTCTTCTGCAGAAGTAGCTTCTCCCGTTACGAGAGAGTCACTTATTGTAAGCAATGTAAGTGCATTTACTCCGAATTTTGCAGCAGTAGTGTATAATTGTGCCGTTTCCATTTCTACACAGAGAACTCCGAATTTTGCCCATTTTTTCCATGTTTCAGGCTCGTCTCCGTAAAAAGTATCACTTGTCAGTACATTTCCTGCCTTCATACTCAATCCTTTGGCTTTTCCTGCTTCATAGGCTTTAAACAACAGTTCCGCACTTGCAGTAGGTGCATAATCGGCTCCGTTAAATCTGAGTTTATTTATTGCCGAATCTGTTGAAGCTGCCATTGCTATAACTACATCCCTGATTTTGATATCTTTCTGAAAAGATCCTGCTGTTCCTACTCTTATAAGATTTTTTACTCCGTATTCATTTATAAGTTCATGAGTATATATTCCTATTGAAGGAACTCCCATTCCCGTTCCCTGTACTGATACTTTCTTCCCTTTGTATGTTCCCGTAAATCCTAACATTCCTCTTACATTATTATATTGAACTACATCCTGTAAAAATGTTTCTGCAATATATTTTGCTCTCAACGGATCTCCCGGTAATAATATTGTTTCTGCTATATCTCCTCTATTTGCTCCTATGTGCGGTGTTGCCATTATTTTTACCTCCTGATTTTTATTTTTTGTTATAAATTCATCTTACTGTAGAGCTACTTCAATATCCTTATTATTAAAATAAATACCGTATTATTTTTTCTTCTGATTTTGAAGTAATTTTACTATAAAATTTCCGAAATTTATTAATATGATTTATTATACTCTTTAAATTTTTATTTTGCAATTCAATTTTTATTTTACATATTTTTCAATATTATTATCTTTTAATATTTCAAAGAATTTTTCCCATTTTTATGCAATTATTGTAAGTTCCATCTTTCAGTTTATATCCGTTGGGAATACAACCCCATTTTTTAAAACCGAACTTTTTATATAAACTTAAAGCTCTATGATTATCTGAATAAACTTCCAGTTCTATCTGCTCATATCCCATTTTTTAGCATTTCCAATGATTTCAGTCATCAGAAGATTTCCTATTCTCATTTTTCGATTTTTTTACCGATATTTCAAGTTCTGACTTATACTTTATTTTAAAAGATTTACAATATAAATTTTTTTCTTGCAGTTTTTATTTCTGACTATCTTTTAAATTTTCTGCATCCTTTTCGCTTTCTTTCCTTGTTCCTCCTTTATTTGAAAAACCTGAAAAATATTTACTACTAGGGTCACGTCTACTTGTGGAAGGCATATAAGCAACCACTTCTCCTTTTCTGCTTTTTAAATATTCCAAATATTTTTCCGATTCTTCCTCTATTTTTTTATATTCCTCTTCATATAAAATCTTGATTTTCTCTTCTCTTTCATCTCTCATTTTTTTAAGTTTTTTTTCAACTTCACTATTATACTCGAACAATCCTGCATATTTAGGATTATTTGATGGAGATCTTGAAGCATAAAGTAATATAGTAAAAAAAGAATTTTTTTCAGCTAAACTGGAAGATTTTAAAGGTTCATTAAAAATCAGTCCTCTTCTTTGACCACTTGCTACTTTCTCAATCAGTCTATCATCCAATATTTCCCATTTGTAGTCAGAAAATGCAAGTTCGTGTATTCTCTGAAGCTCGTATATCAATTTATCTGCATCATTTGCCGGTGAATAATAACCTCCTGCAGTTTTTGCTATTTTATTTAATTCCCTGTCCTGATTTGCATCTACGTTAAATCCGATAATTCCCAAAACAACATCTATATTTTCAGTTTTTAATTTTTCTGCTATTTCCATTGGATTTCCACCGCATGTTTCAATTCCGTCTGTAATTATATATAAAATATTCAGAGTTTTTTCTCCCTGCATTTTTTTTAAATCATTTACTCCGTTTTCTATAGAACTTGCAATAGAAGTCCATCCTGTAGGTTGAATGGAAGTCAGTGCATTTTGTATTTTCGGCAAATTCAGGGTT
>JAUNKI010000164.1:567-3394 GCA_030532815.1 Leptotrichiaceae bacterium | reverse complement strand
AACTTTGTATTGTAGTTAAGATTGTCAACAAAATTAAAAATTTTCTCATAATGATTTACTCCTTTTCTTATTTTATATTATATTTTTATGTGTTTAAATTCCTGATTTTTTGAATCTTTCAATATTTTTTTCGTAAAGAGACTTATGACTATTTTTTATTTTTTCATTTTCAAGAGAAACAAATTTGATAATGTCAAATATTTCTTTATTATTATATCCTTTTTTTAAGGAAGGATATGTTGAAAAAAATTCATCAAATCCCTGTTCATAATTTTTACTTTTTAAATAAGCGTAAAATATTATTCTCTCTGAATTTGCTATACCTATTTCTTTTTCATCGGGTGTTAAATGGGAATATTTTTCAAATATACCGTTTTTATAAAGTTCTACGGCTTTTCGGGAATTAATGACGGCTTCTTTGTAATTTTTCCTGTTATAATTAATGACGGCGGTTCCATAGTAGCCTTCAGGATGTTCAGGGAATATTTGAATCATTTTTTTATATTCTGCCTCAGCTTCATTTTCCATTTTTAAGTTACTGTATATTATTGCCAATGCTTTATAACTTGGAAATACTCTTTTATTATAAGGAGAGGTTTTAATTGCCTTTTTGAAATATTCCTCAGCTTTTTTATAATCTTCCTCTACATTGACATAATATATTCCCAGCAGCATTAATGCAATATAATTATTTTTTCTCTTTTCTATGGATTTTAAAAGAACTTCTTCAGTATCCAGAGCAACTGAATTATTTTTAGCGACTGCTAATTGCGTATATATATTGATATGTTTTTCAGTTTCGAGGAATTCTTTCAGTTGCTCTCCGTACCATTGATTATCATTATTGTTTTTTCTTTCAAATGAAAAAGCCGGAATTATAATTAAAGTTATTAGAATAATTTTTAATAAAATTTTTTTCATTTTTTATCTCCTGTATATTCTTCATTAATTAAAAGGTATTTTTATAATATCAAAAATACTGATTTTTTCTTTAATCGGAGTTTTATTTTCCTCATTATATTTTAAGATTGCTCCGGTATTTGCATCAATATTATAATTATATCTTTTATTTTTAGTTAAAAATCTTATTTCATAAAAAAATATTCCTTTTTCCTTTTTCAATATGAGTTTTGTTATCTTTATGTCTTTTTCAGATAACCCTGAATGGGAAATTAATATTTTTTTTACATTTTGAACAGAGATTTTTATATTCGTATTGGATATATTCATATTGAAAGTTTCTGGTACTGTTTCATTCCCCTTTATTATTTGAAAAAGGGATAAAATCAGTATCAGTATTAAGGGAAAAAGACTTTTTCCGTTTTTCATTTTAGAAGCTCCTTTATATTTTAACTTTATTTTTCGGTCTTTCAGAATTTCAGTAATTCTAAAATAATTTTCCGTTTATAGACAATATATTTTTAAGATTATGTGCTGCTTTTACGGACTTTACAAAAGTTATAAAAATTATTCGGTTGAGAAGTTTTTCTGAGTAATGAAACAGATTTATTTTTATTTCTATACAGTAACTGAATTTAAAACGGAATAATTTTATCCGATGAATGTATAAATCAACCGGTTGCAGTCTTATGTACTCATCTCAGATTTAAATCTGATTTTGATGTATCATTCTCCTTCTTAATATAGTATTAGGGTTGTCAGAAAAATTATTTATACAATTTATTATATCATTTCAAGATTAAAGTAAACTGAAATTTGTATATTTTAATAAAAATATAGGGCAGAAACAACCCTATATTTTTTAATTCTCCCATATATCCTGTTAATTATTATTTGTTCTGTTTTACAAGTTCATTTACTTTTTCTTCCATTTTATCTGCTGCCGCTTCAGGTGTTAATTTTCCCTGTCCCAGTTGATTAATGATATTAAATATTTCCGTGCTCATTTTTGTATAATATTTAGGAACACCGTTAGGGAAAGGAGAAGCAACTATTTTGGACTGCTCCACTATTGAACCGGGAGTTTTAATTATACCTTCCGTAACCATCTGTTCTATTACACTTGTTCTTGTAGGGGTATTATTTATAGCTTTATTTAATTTTAACTGAGTTTCAGGTCTTGAAAACCATTCAACGAATTTTTTTGCAGCTTCTTTATTTTGTGAATAAGAAGATACACCTACCGCTTCAGTAAATGTAATAGTTTCTTTGGCAGGTTCGTTTATTCCCGGAACAGGAATAGTAGTAATCTGTCCTACAACTTTGGATACTTTCGGATCATTTGAACTTGTAATAAAAGATGTAGGTCCTATTAGGAAAGCTCCTGAAGCATTATTTATACCTCTGAATGTATCAATACCCGGCGTGGACACGCTGGCAGGATTGATATATCCTTTATCAAGGTACATTTTTATAAGTTTCAGTGTATCCAGTGCACTTTCTTTATTTAAAGTATCATCATCATTAAATATTTTTCCGTTTCTTGTATATGCCAGAGTGACAAATGAAGTAGTAGTCTTTTCTTCGGCATTTAACGGAAACTGCATAGGATATTCGATAACTTTGTTCTGTTTCAGTTTATCAAAAGCCGCTTCCATCTCAGCCCATGTTTTCGGAAATTCACTAATACCCGCTTTAGAGAACATATCTTTATTTATATATGCCAGTCTTAATCCGTTTGCATACGGAACAGCATATATACCGTTATTTACTTTAAAATAGGAAATAGAAGGTATGTCTTTTTGAGTTGCTTCATCCACTTCAAGAAGTTCAAGCCATCCTGCACTTTGAAATTCTCCTACCCATGACCAGTCTACTTCAATAACATCGGCTGCAGCTTTTTTTCCGGCAGCTGCTATGGAAATCT
>JAUNKI010000164.1:0-557 GCA_030532815.1 Leptotrichiaceae bacterium | reverse complement strand
TTGTATCATCCCATGCTGTAGGCAGCACTTTGACAGTAATTCCTGTTTCCGCTTTAAATTCAGTCAACATTTCATCTGTAGGTGCTCCCCAATCAGGGATCATCAGTGTTATTTCAACGTTTTCCTTGCTTTCCGTACTTTCTTTTTTTGTTTCTTCAGTTTTTTTAGATTGACATGCGATGAAGAAAGTCATAATTAAAATTAACATCGTAAGTAATCCTTTTTTTCCTTTGAACATTTTTTCCTCCTTGTATAATATGTTTCAGTATCTTTAAAGTCTTTACCGGGAGACTATATATTATAAAAAATTTATAAATATATTTTTATTTGAGCAGTTTTATAAAGACGGCATAATAAAATAACCTTTTGTCATAGGAAAACGCTTTCCTTTCTGCCATGCTTTTTTTAAATTTATCTGTAAAATCGTATTCTGCTGCCATATTTCAGTATTATTATCAATATGTCCGTAAACTCTTCGGAGAATTTGGGCATTTTTTCCGCTTTCATTGAAAGAAAGAAAATTATATTTCTTTTGAAATTGAATGATGTTACTGTTT
>JAUNKI010000163.1 GCA_030532815.1 Leptotrichiaceae bacterium | reverse complement strand
AATCGAAAAATCGGAAAAGCAGAAGAGAAAAAATATAAAAATATAGAAGAGGAAGCAAGAAAAAAAGGTTATAAAGGAGATATGCGTAATATCCCCATGGAAATGATAAGGGACCTTTATATGGAAAAGTACTTTTACGGTAATAAACTGGACAAAATAGTAGATTACAGAATAGCATTATCAGTTTGCGACTGGATAGTAAGTAAGGGAATCAACGGTGTTAAAAAAGCACAGGAAGCATTGAATATACTTAATGGCAACAATGACTTAGCGGTAGACGGAATAATCGGAAAGTATACATTGGAAGCTTTAAATAAAGCGGATCCTGAAAAGTTTCTGAAAATTTATCATAATCTGGAAAGGGAATATTACAATAATATAGCTGAGAAATATCCTGAGCAGAAGATGTTTTTAAAAGGTTGGCAAAATAGGATCGACAGAAAGGAAAACTATATTAAAAACAATACAGATGAAAAAAATGCAGGAGTTATAAAAAATATTGCTTCATTAAAAAATGAAATTTCTTCTAAAATAAAAATGAATTTAGATGAAAAAGAAGTAAAGAATATAACTGAAATGAAAGTAAGATAAAGTTGATTTTAAATTGAAAATATGTTATAAGTAAAATTGAAAATGAAAGAAAGGGAGATGATTATATGAAGAAGTTGTTGTTTATTGTAATGTTTTTAATAGGTGTGATAGGTTTTTCTGCAGGAGGAACTTATGAAACAGCTTTAAAACAGAGAATGAAAGCTTTGGAGGCAGAAGTACAGCCCGAACTGGAATCGGGAGTAACGGCGGAAATGAAAAATGCCACATTTAAACTGCTCGAAGCTTGGGATGTGGAATTAAATAAAGTTTATAAATTAATTATGGCTAAAGCCTCAAAAAATGAAAAGGAAAAGTTACTTAATGCTCAACGTGCCTGGGTAAAAAAGAAAGAAAAAGCGGCAACAGCAGCAGGAAATGAATTTAAAGGAGGAACTTATGAAAGCCTGATGTATGCCCAAACCGAACTTGAATTTACTGAAAAAAGGACGATAGAATTGGCAAGATTATATGACAGTATGCGTAAATAAAGTAGGAGGCCGTTTCATAAGTCAAAAATAACTTTCCGATTATAAGTGTTATATATTTTCAAAAAATTAAATATTATTTTTTTATAGATTTTATAAATTAGTAAAATATATAACATTTGTTTTCAATGTATTTTCTAACTTGTGAAACAGGTCTTTATTTTAATGTATTGCTGAAGGAAAATTTATAAACTTGAAACAGCTCTGAAACTAAAAACGGTAGATTTTTTAAATTTATAAATATTTATTTATCAATTTTATAAAAATGATAAAACATGTAAAATTTGCAGTTCTGCTGCATATTTCAGACTTATAAAACAGTTCGGTATAACTTTAATTTTGTTATTTAAAAATAACAATTGTATATTATAATTAAAACAGAAAGGCAGAAAAATATGCGTAAAAGGAAAGCGGTAATAGTACTTATTATAATAATTTCTACGTTTTTTTTAGCGGCTCAGGGGTATGCCGCCGATATAGACAGAAACGCATTGGAAATAACACAGGATGTCAACAGTACACTGTTCGGATACATCCAGTTTCTTCAGTGGATAATAACGGGAGTAATGCTTCTTATAGCAGTTTTGGGAATTTTTCCGGAACTTTTTACGGCAGGCCGTCCTCCTGATTTGGCGGGAATGTTCATGAAATTTATTCAGGCAGCTGTTATTATAGGAATTACGTGGGCAGTGGGAGATCTTATTTACTGGATTTTCGGTGCAGGTATAAATCCTGAAATGATAGTACAGAATTTGTATTGGAGTCTTTAAAACAGGGCTCTTTTTTTCTTGAATTGGAAAGGCTACAATATTAAATAGGAGAAAATATTTCATTATTGTATTGTAATTACAGGAAAATAATGAAGTAATTTCCAAGAAAAGGGATATTATATCAGATTGTTTTTAAAAACTGATATAATACTGAAAAAACAGAGCTGAAAGAGTATGAACGGCAATGGAGTCGGATACTGTAAGTTCAGATTATTTTCAATTTACAATAAATTATAAGAAGTCACAATATTTTTAAGTTTTCAAATGTATCTTAATTTATATATAAGATCGTCTAAATTTAATATGTATTGATTTTGGTTTTTACGGCTTTGTATAAAAATAAAGAATACCTGAAAATGTTGTTGTTTTTGGTATTAAAGGAAATTAGTATAAATTTATATAGAATAATATACTGTATTAAGAAGCTAAAACAGTATTTGTCCGAAAGACGATTAAAGTAATTTTTTGAAATTAATAAAAAATAGAAATATTTTATAAATTAAAAGTATGTTTATTCGGAGATTTTGCATATATTCTGCAATTTTATAAAATCAGTTAAAAGATTAAATTTACAGCTGAAAAATTTGTTATAGTTTGAAAAATTGTTTTTAGTTTGGAGGGCGATTCTGTTTTCAGTTAAAATAAATCAGAAACTGTTACGATATATTGTGCGGAAATAATTAAAAAATCGGGAAAATCAGACGGCTATAAGATACGTTACCGTTATAAATGCAATACCGATAAGAGTAACTCTTACTAAATTTACTTTTCCTTTAAAACATAATATTATATTTATAAGGCATATTATAAAAATTATATAATACGAAATCCGTGCTATATAGTCTGTAACAAAATTTACTTTTGTCATTTTGATTATATTTATAAGAATAAAAGAGAAAAATAACGGTATATCTTCTGAAATTTTATTGTAATATTGGTAAAATATAAAAACTGAAATGGCAGCTATAATAAATTGTGTTATTTCATTCATTGTATTTTCCTCTGCTTTCTTGTGAGAGTTATTTTAATTTCCTTTTCCCGTCTGTCATCTGTCAGTATTCCTCTAAATCTGTTCAAAGTGATGACATCAATTATTTTAGTAGTTATTCCTTTTCCACTGAGTCTGCTGCTTATGTCAAGTTCATATTCTCTTGCGGTATCATCGGAAATCCTTCCTTTTACAAGTTCTCTATCTCCATTTGTAAAGTACATAATATTATTTATGAAATTTTCCATAATCATTATGTCTTCGTTTGTTCTTACCCGATGCTTTATTATAATATTTTCTATTTTATTATCTGAAAAAATTACTGTTCCGTTTCCTTTTTTTCCGATGAAAGTCATATCATTTTCCCGAAGTTCTATTTTCATATTTTTACTATCCGGATTATGCTCATCAAGGACCCGTTTATATATTACATTCTGTCCGTCAAATGAATAGATATTTATTCCTGTCATGAACATCAGCATAAGTAAAATTTTTCTTATTTTCCCCAAAGTATACTCTCCTTTCATTTTTATAAAATATCCGGTATTTTTTACTTTTATTATATCATAAGGGTCGGATATTTTGTCAAGTTTCGGGAATTTATCCATTTTCACTTGATTTTACAGGTATTTCTTTTATAAAAATGAGATAAAAATTT
>JAUNKI010000162.1 GCA_030532815.1 Leptotrichiaceae bacterium | reverse complement strand
ATACCTTTTCTAATGTCTTCGATAATAGATAAGGGACTTAATAAAGGAAATATGAACCATATATATTTTATAGGATTTATAACTTTTATAATAGCCATAACTTCACTTTCGACAGGCTTTGCCGCCGGAAGATATGCTGCAAAAGCTTCGGCGGGATTTGCAAAAAACATAAGAAAAGCCGTATTTTATAAAATACAGGAGTTTTCATTCGGAAATATAGATAAATTTTCCACTGCAGGACTTATAACGAGATTTACTACAGATATTGCAAATTTACAGATTTCTTATCAGATGATTTTAAGAATTTTTGTCAGAGCTCCTTTAATGCTTATTTTTGCAGTAATAATGACTGTTCATATAAATCCCGAATTATCTCTTATATTTCTGGGAGCTGCAGTAGTTTTGGGAATTGTAATGATTGCGATTATTTTTAAAGTTTATCCCATATTTTCAAAAGCTATGAGAAAGTATGACAGGCTTAATTCCGAGTTACGGGAAAATATTAACGGAATTAGAGTAGTAAAGACTTACGTCAGAGAAAATTATGAAACGGATAAATTTAAAAAAGCTACGGATGAACTGAAAAATATATTGTTAAGTGCGGAAAAAATTACAATATTTGTTTCTCCTGCAATGCTATTCTGCATGTATTCATGCATTATTCTCCTTTCATGGTTCGGTGCAAAAATGATAATTATGGAAGAATTGACCACAGGACAGCTCATGAGTCTTTTCTCCTATACTTCAAATATACTTATAAGTATTCTTATGGTAGCCATGATCGTTGTAAGATTAAGTATTTCAAGAGCTTCAGCAGAGCGTATAGTGGAAGTTCTTAATGAGGAACCTGCCATAAAAAATTGTGAAAACCCTGTATATGAAGTAAAAGACGGTTCAATTTCCTTTGAAAATGTAAATTTCAGTTACAGCAATAATCCTGAAGTTTTAAATCTTGAAAATATCAACTTAAATATAAAACAGGGAGAAACCGTAGGAATAATCGGTGGAACCGGAAGTGCAAAATCAGCCCTTGTTCAGCTTATTCCGAGATTATACGATATTCTCAGCGGCGAAGTGAAAATCGGAGGAGTAAATGTAAAAAAATATGACATAAAAACATTAAGAGATAATGTAGCCATAGTATTACAGAAAAATGTACTGTTTTCAGGAACAATAAAGGAAAATCTTCTTTGGGGAAATAAGAAAGCTTCTGATGAAGAAATAATAAATGCCTGTCGTCTTGCTCAGGCAGATGAATTTATTCGAAATTTTCCCGATAAATACGATACCCGTATAGAACAGAACGGTTCCAATATTTCAGGAGGTCAGAAGCAGCGATTGTGTATAGCAAGGACTTTGCTTAAAAAGCCTAAAATACTTATTTTAGACGATTCTACAAGTGCGGTTGATACGAAAACCGATAAACTTATTAGAGAATCCTTCAGAAATAATATGCCCGATATTACAAAAATAATTATCGCCCAGAGAATTTCTTCAATTAAAGATGCAGACAAAATCATAGTTCTGGATGACGGAAAAATAGTTAATATAGGAACTCATGAAGAATTAACTATATTAAGTGAAATATACAGAGAAGTGTTGGAATCCCAGCAGGAAGGAGGAATCGTCAATGAATAGAACTGTCGGAAAAACAGAAAAGACAAAATCGTTTAAATCTCTTTTACTTTTGATAAAATATATGTTCAGATTATACAGATTTCATTTTACAGCCGTCTTAATATTTATATTGATGAATTCCTTATGTATGGTCAGAGGAACTATGTATATAAAACAGCTTATTGACGGTTATATTATTCCCAATATGGGAAATTCCCGCATAAACTATATTCCTCTGCTGAAAATTATTTTTTCAATGATAACCGTATATTCGGCAGGGATAATGTGCAGTTATTTGTCAGGAAGACTTATGATAATTACGGCTCAGGGAACATTGAAACAATTGAGAGACGATGTGTTTTCCCACATGGAAAAACTTCCGATAAAATATTTTGATACTCATGCTCACGGAGATGTTATGAGTATTTATTCAAGTGATATTGATACATTAAGAGATATGGTCACGGAAAGTCTTACACAGATAATATCTGCGGCAGTAACTGTTTCAAGTGTTTTGGTTTCAATGTTTATGCTGAGCATTCCTCTGACCGTTTTTGCAGTTTTTATGGTAGCTCTCATAATTACCGTTACAAAAACCGTTTCAGGAAAAAGCGGTAAAAATTTCGGAAAACAGCAGCAGAATATAGGTATTGCAAACGGTTATATAAAAGAAATGCTCGAAGGTCTGAAAGTAGTCAAAGTTTTTTCCTATGAAGAAGAAGCGAAAAAAACATTTGATACTTTAAATGAAAATGTATTTATAAGCTCAAATAATGCCAATAAATATGCAAATATTTTAGCTCCCATTGTAGGAAATCTGGGAAATATAAATTTTGTGCTTACTGCTTCAATAGGTTCATTTTTAGCTCTTTCAGGCATAGGAGGATTTACTTTGGGAGGGCTTGCGTCATTTTTACAGTTTACAAAAACTTTAAACCAGCCCATTGCCCAGACGACACATCAGATAAATTCCGTTATACTTGCTGCGGCAGGAGCTCAGAGAGTATTTTCTCTGCTTAATGAAAAAGCTGAATTTGATGAAGGATACGTCACTCTTATAAATGGAGAATACGATGAAAAAAATAATATTAAGGAAACTGACAGGCATACAGGTGTATGGGCATGGAAATATCCTCATAAAAATGGTAATATAACATATGAAAAACTACTCGGAAATGTTGTATTTGAAAATGTAAATTTCGGATATAATGACGAAAGGATTATTTTACATAATATAAGTTTATATGCCGAACCGGGACAGAAAATAGCTTTCGTAGGTGCTACGGGAGCCGGTAAAACTACTGTTGCCAATCTTATAAATAGATTTTACGATATACAGAGCGGAAAAATAAAATATGACGGCATTGATATAAAGAAAATAAAAAAATCTGATTTAAGAAAGTCGCTCGGAACAGTATTACAGGATACCCACCTTTTTTCAGGAACCGTTTCGGATAATATACGGTACGGAAAACTTGATGCTTCACAGGGAGAAATAGTTGCAGCAGCGAAACTTGCCAACGCACATCATTTTATAAAACATCTTCCTGAAGGATACGACACATATCTGAGTAATGGAGGGGAAAATCTTTCTCAAGGACAGAGACAGCTTCTTTCCATAGCAAGGGCGGCTATTGCAGATCCTCCCGTACTTATACTGGATGAAGCTACATCGAGTATAGATACGAGAACGGAAAAGATAGTTCAGGAGGGAATGGATAAACTGATGAAAGGCAGAACGGTGTTTGTAATAGCTCACAGACTTTCCACAATAAGAAATTCCGACGTAATAATGGTTCTTGAACAGGGAAGAATAATTGAAAGAGGAAATCATAAGGAGCTGCTGAAACGAAAAGGAGCTTATTATCAGCTTTATACAGAAGGATTTGAAAC
>JAUNKI010000161.1 GCA_030532815.1 Leptotrichiaceae bacterium | reverse complement strand
GAAGTGTTTTTGAGTTAGAAATAATTTGTGTTGGGAGTTTTTTGGTACAACCTTTTTTACAAAAAAGGTTGTAGAGTAAACTTTTCCAAAAAAGTCTATAAGTGACCGATAACAGAGTACAAGAAAAAAATTCTCACAAAAAAATTTGAGGAGGCTGTCTCATAAGTCAAAAATAATTCTCTAACTATAAATATTATATATTTTTAAAAATTAAAAGATATTATTTTTATTGATTTTATAAAAATAGAAAAATATATAAAACTTATGATTAAATCTGTTTTTTATACTTTATGAGATAGCTCCCTCATTAATTTTATCATTATTTCAAATCAACATAGTAAAAATCATTTCCTGCAGCAATTTTCATAAAATTCATATCTTTTACTCTGTCACTTACTAAAACATTTTTCACATTTACTGCCAATACTGCAATAGGAAATTCTTCTCCTAATATTTTTTCAGCCTGCATCATTTTTCCTATTCTTGTATCATTATCAGTTACAGCTTTCACTTCTTCCAGCAATAAATCATATTTTTTATTTGACCACCCTGTCTTATTATTTCCTCCGTCAGTTACCCACATATCCATATATGTCATAGGATCCAAATAATCCGGACCCCACATTCCGATTGATACGACATAATTTCCCTGTTCTTCATTTTGGAAATAAATTTTAGGAGTATTAATAATTATTTCCGTTTCCAGCCCCAGAATATTTTTCCATTTTTCCTGAATGTATGCTGCCAAATCTTTATTTCCATAAGCTTCAAATACTTGTAAAGTTATTTTAGCCTCAGGATTTCCCAATTCTTTCATTCCTTCATCAAATAATTTTTTAGCTTTTTCAGGATTGTATTTTTCATATAAGTCTCCATTTGCTTCCCTGAAATCCTTATTTCCTAATTTTCCGTAACCTTCCGGCACAAATCCCTTCGCCGGTCTGAAACTTCCAGTAGCCACATTTTGAGACAGTTCATCTCTGTCAATTGCCAAAGAAAGAGCTTCTCTTATTTTACGATTTGATGTTAATTTTTCCTTCAAATTGAATTTTAAAAATCTTATGGAACCTTTAACATAGGACACCAGTTCTTTATTCCCCTGAAAATCCGCTACTAAAGTTCCTGAAATATCACTTATATCCAATTCTTTATTTTTAAAGGCATTTTTCAATGCAGCTTCGTCAGAAATCATTTTTAAATCCAGTTTATTCATATGGATATTACCTTTATTCCAGTAATTTTCATTTTTTACTAAAACCATATTTGATTCAGGTGTCCATTCTTTCAGAATATAGGGACCGTTTCCCATTGATTTTTCAACAGTCGTCATATATTCCTGTCCTGCTTCCTTTACAAATTTTTCATTTGCAGGATAATAAGTAGGAAATGAAAGTAACGAAAGCAGATATGGAGTAGGATTCTTTATTTTAAATTCAAGTGTATAGTCATCCAGTGCCTTGATACGGACTTTTTCTCTTTCTCCTTTTTTTTCATTATATTCCTGTGCTCCTTCTATATAGTAAAGTTCATAGGCATATTCCGAAGCAGTTTCAGGATTTAAGGCTCTCAGCCATCCGAATACAAAGTCATGAGCAGTAACAGGATCTCCATTTTGCCACTTTGCGTCCTTTCTCAAATTAAATTTCCATGTTAATCCGTCTTCACTTATTTCCCAGCTTTCAGAAGCGGCACCTACCACTTCACCTTTCAAGTCTATTCTTGTCAGTCCTTCAAAAAGCAAAGTATCGACAATAATTCCCGAAGCTTCTGTGGACAATTGAGGATCAATGGTTTTAGGTTCAGAGCTGATATTGACAGCTATACTTTTTTCTTCCTTTTTTCCATTTTCGGCTTCATTTTTATTTGAATTTTCCTTTCCGCACGACACTATAAACAATGCCGTTAATATTGAAAAAAATAATAATTTTTTCACAATAATACAACCTCCTCATACAATATATTTACCTCAATATTTTCCTTGACTATATTATACCATAATTTTTAATTTAGAAAAGAGACTTTCTCAAATAAATACTTTCTATCCCTGCTGTTTTTTATTGCGGCAATTTTGTTTAAAAATTAAAAACGTATCGGGTTTACGGAAAAGTTGATGATTTCCGTATTTAAAATAATCTATTTTAAAAAATTAACTGTATTAAAACTTTTCAATACAGTTAATCTTCTACATTCCATATATATTTTCTTAAATTTACACAGCCATTTCCGTTTATAACAATTCCTTCATTTTCAAGGAGCATTTTCTGCTCTTCACTCCCATTTTCTCCAAAGTTTTCTGCAAGTCTGCCAAATCTGTTTACTACTCTATGACAAGGTACATCACTATAAGGACAGGAACTCATTGCATATCCTACAACTCTTGACAATCTCGGATTTCCTAATAAAACTGCAATCTGTCCATATGTTGCAACTTTTCCGTAAGGAATTTTTCTTGCAATCCTATATATTTTTTCAAACATATTTTCTTTCTTATTTCTCATTTTTTCAGAATATCCCTTTCATCTGTTATTTTTATTATATAATAATAAAAATATTTTGTAAATAATGAAACAATGCACAAAAAATAATCTATTTTTAATAATATATTTCAAAATCGGGTTATAATATAATGTATACGATAATTTATTAGTTTCGCATATAAAAATTATTCCATAAAAATAGGAATATATATTTAAAATTATATTATAAGGAGGATTATATGAAAAAATTATTATTAATTTTAGCAATTTTATCATCAAATGCATTATTCGGAGCGGGACCGAAAATTCCCTACACGCATGAAGGATTTTATTCTACCGATAAAGTCCAGAAAGCAATTCATTTTGTATCAGTAGAGGACATAAAAAAGAGTCTGGAAGGAAAAGGAACAATAAATGTAAGTTTTGATATTGACGATACTCTTCTCCATTCAAGCGGATATTTCAGATACGGAAAAGATTTTTTCCAAATTCAGGGTGATAAAAGAGGTGAATTGAGTTATCTGTATAACCAGAAATTCTGGGATTATGTTTCCGAAATGGGAGATGAACATTCCATTCCTAAACAATCAGCTGCCGATCTCATAAAAATGCACCTGGAAAGAGGAGATAATATTTTCTTTATTACCGGAAGAACAAAGCATTCAAAAGATAAAAATTATACTTCCACTAAACTTTCAAAAACCTTAAAAAGATTTTTCAATCTACCTAAGGAAGTTTATGTGGAATATACAGGAGATACTCCTACAGGCAGATATAAATATGATAAGTCATTTTACATAAAAAAACATAATGTTTCAATTCATTACGGTGACAGCGATGATGATATTCTGGCAGCAAGAGAACTTGGAATAAGAGGAATACGTGTTCAAAGAGCCTATAATTCCACTAATCCTCAAAAACTTAACGGAGGATACGGAGAAGAAGTTTTAATAAATTCTGCATGGTAAAAAAAATCAGTGAGGGCGTCGACTAGCCCTCACACTCTACTATCGGCTACAAAATTTTTTATCACTCAAAAACACTCATTATGCTTAGAAAACAGCAAACTCGCTACGCT
>JAUNKI010000160.1 GCA_030532815.1 Leptotrichiaceae bacterium | reverse complement strand
TAATAATTTTTCTTTTTATTTTTCCGATAATATTCATTATTTTATCATATACTTCTTTGTTTATTATTAATTTTCCCACAATTGCAAAATATATTACTTTCATAATAAATTTTGTCCATGTTATTTCATCATTTGACAGATAAAGTATAATCGGATTTACTATTATAAACAGATACAGGATAAGTTTCCCGTAATTAAAGGTTATTCCGTATTTTTTTCTTATAACCGCCATTTCCATTACTGCTCTGAACAGAAATGCAAGTAACGTAGTCCATGCTGCAATTATCGGTCCTGCTTCAGGAAATCTCGGAATGAATATAAGATTTCCCGCCAAATTGAAAATCATTGCAAATACCGTAAAATAAAAAATATATATGCTGTCCTCATGGAAATGGAAAAAATAATCAAGGCAGTATAACGCCTGAACTACAATCCCCGCCAGTATAAGAGGCATATAATTTATAGCTTTCAGATAATTTTTCGGAAATACGAGACTTATTCCTTCAGGAGCAAAAAGCTGTGCCAATACACATACAAATGAAATAATAGCTATGAAATTTTCTATACTCCCTGTAATTTTAGGATTATTTTTATCTTTTTTCATAGCTTCGTAAAATTCAGGTGTCCAACTGTCCACAAAAGAACCTTTTATTACTGAAAAGGCTCTCCCTCCTGAGGCTGCCAAAGTATATCCTCCCACAACTCCAAGAGAAACAAAATTCGTCAGAACAAGTCTGTCACTTAAATTTACAACCTGATCCGTCAACTCAATAAAAATAAGAGGAATTCCGTTTTTCACGGAATATTTCATATGTTCCGTCTTTAATTTCAGTTTAAATTTTCCGAAATATCCTCTAAAATAATACAGCAGTATAAGCAGGGAAGAACCGAGATTTGCAATCTGATTTCCGAAAACCCCCATTTTCAAATATTTTATAAAATATATGGCAAGTATGTAATTGGAAAATAAACTCAATGTGCTTCCGAGTGCCACTTTTACATACATTCTTTTCATTCTGAAAAGTGTCGTCCCTAAAGTATTCAGAGCATTTACCGCAGCTATTATTATAGCAGTGGTAATTAAAGGACTGTATGCTATTCTGTCAAGATTTACAATATATGAAAACAGCCTTTTAGCCGCCGGTGTCATCAGAAATATAAACAATGCTCCATTAAAAAGCATTATAACCGAAAATGATGAGAACATGTAACTTCCCATTTCATTTTCATCTTCTTTAAGATCCACATATTTTTTCATCTGTGCATTATAGATCCCGAGACCTAAAATTATAGTCGCCATCGTAGTAATGGAATCCAATGTTCCCGCTACACCGAATTCCTCAGGCGTAAGCAGTCTTGTTATAATGGGCAGAAATATCAGAGACCCCATTTTTGTCACAATATTCATAAGAGAATAGACCATCGTTCCCTTCAATAAATTTTTACTGTCCATATTTCCCTTTCTTTCACGATATTTTTAAAATAACGGAATTTCACTTTCTGCAAATATATTTCATTCATTTTTTTAAATATTACCGAAAATTCAAAATAATACTATCTTTTATAAATTGAAAAAATTCAGATTGAGACTGTCCCAAAAGATATAAAAATACATTTAATCATAAATTTTATATATTTTCTATTTTTATAAAATCAGTAAAAACAATATCTTTTAATTTTTAAAAATATATAATAATTATAGTTAGAGAATTATTTTTGACTTATGAAATAGTCGCATTTTATCTGTTTAAGTATGTATTAAACTCCATTTTTTCAAGAGTTTATCAATTTTCATACATATTCTGACAAGTCAGAATCCTATCTCAAACCTATTAAATCATGAATTCTTATTATTCCGACCAAATTCTCGTTTTCCACTACGGGTAGAACATTTATCTGACTTTTCCTGTTTTCCATAAGATTGAGAGCATCCATTGCCATTGCATTTCTGTCCACCGATATAGGTGTGGATATCATTATATCCTTTGCCTTATATGAAAAGAACTTTTCCTTATGAACTAAGGCACGTCTTATATCCCCTTCAGTTATTATTCCCTTTAATTTTCCATTTTCCCTTCCTGTTTCCGAAATACAGACTGCCCCCATTTTCTTATTCGTCAGTACAAGAAGGACATTTTCTATTTCCGCATTTTCAGATAAAACAGGCAGTTCTTCTCCTGTATGCATCAAATCCGATACGGTAAGAAGAAGTCTTTTTCCCAGACTTCCACCGGGATGATATTTTGCAAAATCATTTTCCGTAAAATTTTTCATTTTCATAAGAACGACCGACAGGGCATCTCCCATTACGAGAGTAGCTGTCGTTGAACTCATAGGAGCCGTTCCCAATTCATTGGCTTCTTTTTCAATTCCGATATTTATAACAAGTTCGGCATGTTTTGCCAAAGCTGAACTTTTATTTCCTGTAAATGCTATTATTTTTGCTCCTATTTTCTTAATCGGTACCATAATACTCAATATTTCATCGGAATTTCCGCTATTTGAAATGGCAATGACAATATCCCCTTTACTTATCATACCCAGATCACCGTGTAATGCTTCTGCGGCATTTATAAAAATAGCAGTTGTACCCGTCGAAGCCATTGTTGCCGCTATTTTTTTTCCTATAATTCCCGATTTTCCTATTCCTGTAATGACTACTTTATTATTTCCCATACTGTTTATCATAATTGCAAGTTTTGCAAATTCATCATCTATTTTGCCTTTAACTTTTTCCAATTGAGAAATTTCAATATCAAAAACATTTCCTGCTTCTTTTAAAATGTCCAATTTACATATCCTCCGTTTATAAAATTATTTTTTATATTTTTCGATTTTTCCGAGTATTTTTTTTATTTCCTGACTTTTCTCCTTGCTGCATACAAGGAGTGCATCTTCGGTATTTACTATTACTATGTCTTCAAGACCTATCGCAGCTATAATCTTATGATTTTCCTTATTTATTATTATATTTCCTTCAGATTCTATGTCTTCATATTTTTCCGATTTAATAATATTTCCGTTTTCATCTTTGGAAAATACATCTTCTAACGACTTAAAACTTCCTACGTCATTCCAGCCCATATCTACAGGGATTACCGATACTGATTTCGTATGTTCCATAACACCGAAATCTATGGATATTTTTTCAAATTCGGAAAACTCACTATATATGTAACTGCTCAGTTTTTCTCCATAAATTTCTTCTATGCTGATATCATTCAGTTTTTTCTCTATTTTATTAATAACGGCTCTGTGAGTTTCCATATATTTTCTTATTTCACTGAGGATAAATTCCGTTTTCCAGATGAACATTCCGCTATTCCACAAATAGTTTCCTTTTTCTATGTATTTTTCAGCAATTTCTCTGTTAGGCTTTTCTCTGAAACTTCTTACTTTATAAATTTTAAATTTCTCTTTGGAATTATCGATATTTTTTATATATTCAATATATCCGTATCCTGTTTCGGGATAGGATGGTTTTATACCTAAAGTGACAATAATATCTTTTTCAGCTTTTTTAAAGGCAAAGTCCAGACTTTCCAAAAATTCGTTTTCCTTTTTAATGAGATGATCCGACGGCAATACGGACATTATGCTGTCTTTATA
>JAUNKI010000159.1 GCA_030532815.1 Leptotrichiaceae bacterium | reverse complement strand
CATATGTTTTTATTCAATATTTTCCAGTAATCCGCAAAATACATATGCTGTTTATTTAAATACATCATATGTTTTTATTCAATTATATATCTTTATCACAACAATTATATTTCTGTGAAATTTAAATACATCATATGTTTTTATTCAATGCCGATCATAACTGCTTATTTTAAATATTATTTATAAAAAAGAAGTTTTATTTACTGATATTATATACCTTTTTTTCCCAACTTACAACCTATTTTTATATAAATTACCTTATAATATATTAAAACCTGTATTTTCAAATAACTTTCATACTATTTTGTTGGGAAAAATTCTTTAACAAAAATTCTTATAAATTATATAAAGTTTCTAAATATCATATATAAAATTTTCAATATTTCAAATAAAAAAATCGATAAACTTAAAAAAAATAGAATTTCTAAAATTTTTATAAGATTATCGAATATTTTTTATGATTAACTTAAAATATATCTCTATCTGACAATTTTGCTTCTTTTGATTTAAACATTTCAAGAAGCTTTTCTACTGTCAGATTTTTTTTATCTTTTTCTTTTATATCAAAAATTATTTCCCCTGCATGAAGCATTATAAGTCTATTTCCATAATTTATTGCATCCTGCATATTATGAGTAATCATCAAACTTGTTATATTATTTTTTTCAATAAGCTCTTTTGTCTTTTCAAGAATTATTTCTGAAGTTTGAGGATCAAGAGCTGCAGTATGCTCATCAAGTAAAAGTATGTCAGGATGATTTAATGTAGCCAATATCAAAGATAAACATTGCCTATGACCTCCTGAAAGCAGCCCCACTTCTGAAGAAAGCTGTTTTTCAAGTCCTAATCCTATGCTTTTTAATTGTTTTTTATAAAAATCAATATTTTTTATATCCAATCCAAAAGTAAAATTAAATCTTTTACCTTTATTTTTAGCCATAGAAAGATTTTCCAAAACCGTCATTGAAGGTGCTGTTCCCTGAGTAGGGTTTTGATATACTTGGGAAATCCACTGAGCTCTTTTATGTTTTTCAATGTTTGTAATATCTCTATTATTTATTAAAACTTTACCACTATCTGGAGTAATCTGACCGTTCAACACATTTAATAATGTAGATTTTCCCGCACCATTACTTCCTATAATTGTTATAAAATCTCCATCATTAATTTTTAAATTCAAATTTTTAAATACCTGTTTCTCTGTTCCTAATTCAGAAAAGAAAGTTTTATATAAATTCTTTATTTCTATCATTTATACCCCTCTTTCTTTTTGAATTAATTTTGCTTTTCTTTTACTTTTAGTAATTTTTTTTAGAACTTCATTCCATAAAATAGTAGTTAAAATTATAGCTGTAATTATTTTTACATCTGTAGGTTTTATTTGCAATATGTTTTTCATATCATTATTCAATTTTAATGTATCATATAAATTTCCTGTCCAATTATTTGACATCAATGCAATATTTATTATGAAATAGTACAGAAGCGAACCTAATACAACAATTGAAACTTCATTTACTGTCTGAGATTTTTTTATTATCCCTAATCCTAATATTATCGCTGCAAGTCCTATTACTATTGCTCCCACTCCTAATTGCAGGTCCGCAACCTTTATTGATTGTGCGAACAGTGCCCCTGAAAGTGAAACAAAACCGTTTGAAAGCATCAATCCGAATATTTTAAGTCTTTTTTCATTTACTCCAAGACTAACTACAAGCTGTTCATTATTTCCTAAGGCTCTGAGAGCAAAACCGAATTTTGAAGTAAGTATGTAATCTAAAATCATTTTTAATATGAATACTATTAAGACAGTCAACATCAACTTAATATCTTTTGTAAAAAAAACATAAAATATAAGCGAAAAAACTAATATGATGTATACCGTCATACATTTAATTACATATTTATTTTCTTTTATCTTATAATCATAAAATCCTTTTAGTATTAATAATACTATAAAAATGATTGAAAATATAATAAAATTTCTATCATAAGATACCGTCTCATATATACTTCTTTCAGGAGGAATAAAAGTATTCGAAACTCCTATAATTCTTGAATTAATACTATAAAGACCTGTCATGACTATTATTCCCGATAACAGTCCTTCAATATTCAAATATACATGTAATGCTCCTGTCACATATCCTGCAAACATTCCTCCGATAGTTGCTAATATAAGACCCATTATTGGATTTGTTATACCTAAAAAACCGTTTTTTGATAATGCAAAAGCAGCAAATATAAATCCTCCCATAGGAAAAGTCCCTTCAACGGACAAATCGGGAAAATCCAAAATTTTATATGTTATATACACTCCCATTACCATTATGGAATATATAAATCCTGTTTTAAAAGCCTCAGGAAGGCTATGTATAAATACTAATAATTCATTCATTCTAAGTTCCTTCTAATTTATTATTTTACTAAAACTGCATTTGTTAATTCAGGATTTTTAACATCAATTTCTAATATATCAGCAGTATTTTCATTAACAAATAAAGTCATTTTTTTTGACATTTCAAAAGGAATTTCTGAAACAGGCTTTCCTTTTAATATTTCAATTGCCATTTCTCCTGTTCTTTTTCCCAAATCAAAATAATTAAGTCCCATTGTAAATAGTGCCCCTTGCTCAACTGAAGAATTCTCACTTGAAACTACAGGTTTTTTTACATTTATTGCTTCTGAAGTTATTAATTTTATTGCAGAAACTACTAAATTATCTGTAGGAAGATATAACGCATCTGTCTGCCCAAGTAAAATTTTTGTCGCCTGAGCTATTTCACTAAAGGAGGTAACTCCCTGTAGCTCCACTTCAATTTTTCTTTCCTTTGCTTTTGCTTCAATTTCTTTTATCTGCACAATGGAATTTTGTTCGGAAGTATTGTACAAAATACCAATTTTTTTTATATCAGGTTTTAACTTTAAAAGTAAATCCAGCTGTATTCCCACATTATCCAACTTATCACTTGTTCCTGTCACATTTTTATTTAAAATTTTTGCTTCTGCAGGATCAGTTACTGCTGAAAACAGTATCGGAATATCCATTATATTATTTGCCAAAGCCTGTGCAGAAGGAGTCGCTATTCCCAAAACTATATCTTTTTTATCACTTTTAAAATTATTTGCTATTAAATTTGCATTTGCTACAGAACCTTCAGCATTTTTTTCATCAAAATCAACTTTAATTCCGGCTTCTTCAAATGCTTTTTTAAATCCTTCCTTTACCAAATCCAACGACGGATGCGTAACTATCTGAGTAATCCCTATTTTATAATGTTTTTCAGAAGTTTTATCATTTGTATTTACCTTTTTAACCTCTTCCTTATCTCCACACATTAAAATTGTTAAGCAGGTTAACATTAATAATAATACTTTTTTCATACCTTGATTCCCTCCGAATTTTACTTAAATCATTTTATTTTAATCTATCATTTTCAATTTACTTTCTATTTCCTCTGGTAATTTGATTCCTAATTTTTCAAGTGTTTTTGAATTTACAACTATATCTCCCAATTTCATTGTTTTATATTTTATTTCTGAAGGCTTTTTATTATTTTTCAATATTTCTACAGCTAATCTACCTGCTTCTTTTCCCATTTCGTAATAGTCTACTCCTTGAGT
>JAUNKI010000158.1 GCA_030532815.1 Leptotrichiaceae bacterium | reverse complement strand
AACATCAATTATAACACTGAACAGCGGAAAAATTGATACAGGTACGAAAGATAACGGTGCCGGAGTGTATGTTCTGAATAATGCTCCTACGGCAAATTCCGTAATAAATGCAAACGGAGGAGAAATCATATCCGGTAAGAACGGAGGAGGTATTGTTCACATAAACGGAACAACAAATTTAGGAGCAGCGACTCTTCAGACTAAGGGAGATAACAGTACAGCCGTATATCATAAAGACGGAGGAACAGTAAATCTTTCAGGAACAGTACTGAAAATCGGAGATAAGGGTGCAGGAATATATGCTGTAAATGCAAATATAATAAATAACGGAACTACACCGACGGAAATCGGAGATAGTGCAATAGTATATGCTCTTGAAAACGGAACTTACACTAATCCTACGGCAGGAGCAGAAGCAAAATTAGGTTCGGACAGTGTATATATTTTTGCTCGTGAAAACGGTACGGCAACGACAGTGGTAAATAATACCGATGTTACGGTTTCAGGTTCAAATAATACGGTTTTATACGGCACAGGTTCGGTAAATCTTGCAAATAACGGAAATATTAATTTAAATAGTACAAATAATACAGATGAACGTATAGAAAAAGGATTACAGAACGTAGGTATATTAATGACAGGCAATGGAGGTCAAGCTTTAAATACAGGAATTATAAATACGGGTATTTCCGATAAAACTGCTGAAAGATATTCAATAGGTATGGCTGCCGAAGGCACAAATATCAATCTTGAAAATAACGGTACAATTATCGTCAGCGGGAACAGAAGTATAGGTATGTACGGTTCAGGCTCAGGAACTGTAATGAAGAACAACGGTACAATTATCCTTGATGCTTCAGCCGCTTCAGCTTCAAACCGTATTGACGGTATGACGGGTATATATGTGGCGGACGGAGCTACGGGATATAACTACGGTACAGTTAAAACAGCCGGAAATTACGCAGGAAATTCTCATGTCAGAGGAATTATAGGTATAGTTATAAAAGATGCGACTTTTGTAAACTATAAGGACATAGAAATAAATGCCGATGAAAGTATCGGAGTATATATTAAAAATGGAGTTATAAAAAACTACGGTAATATGACGATTACAGGAAATGATTCAAAAGGAATTATTTTGGAAGGAAAAAATACTACGACAGACGGGCAGTCAATAGATGTAACCAACGGAGATGTAATAAACGGTATACATCCTTTAACAGGAATGCCGGGAACAATATCTGCGGATACAAAGTACGGTACCAATATTACCTATGATCCGTCAAATTCACTGGGAAGTGTCATAATAAACGGGCATCCTGATGCAGGGCTGATAGACAGTGTTACTATTAACGGTATTCAACAGAAGATACATGATGTTGCAGCAAATGTAGATGCAGCAGGGAAAAATTATTATATATCCAATCTGGGTATTTACATTGATACTTTGGGGCGTACTAATGCCATACGCGGTTTAAATAACCTGTTTAACAATCCGGGAAGTCCGTCAGGCAATAATGCAAATAAGATAAATATCATGTTCGGTGCGGAATTGGCTGACAGGACAAGGGAGAAAGTCATAAGAGTTCCTTCAAATATAATTTCTCAAATTAAAAATGACTATCCAAGTTATGAATTCGGAAAAAGTTCATTTTCTTCGGGGGCATATCATTGGATAGGTTCAATAGATATCGGAGATCCTTATAATAGTGATGACGATAGTTTCGTAATGGCAAAAATCCCTTATACGGATTATGCAAGAAAAGGAGACACGGATATATATAATTTCCTTGACGGATTGGAACAGAGATACAGTCAGAATGAAGTTGATTCTCCTGAAAAGCTGTACTTTAATAAACTGAATTCAATAGGTGACGGTGAAGCAAGATTATGGGCACAGTCTGTAGATGAGGCGTTAGGAAGGCAGTATATCAACACACGTCAGAGAATTTATGTTACAAGCACAGCTCTGGATAAGGAGTTTGACAATCTGAGAAACTGGAGAAACGGTTCTAAAAATATAAATAAAATAAATTCATTCGGAATACGTGATGAATATAAAACAGAATCGGCACAAATTCACAATTATAAAAATAATGCATACGGAGTTGTGTATATTAATGAAAATGAAACTGTGAAAATGGGAGAATCTTCAGGATGGTATGCAGGAGTGATACATAATACATTTAAGTTTAAAGATATCGGAAGCTCAGAAGAAAAGACATTGATGCTTAAAGCGGGAGTATATAAAACGGTGCCGTTCGGAAGCAAAAAGAACAATATGTGGACAATTTCAGGCGAAGGTTTTGTGAGCCGTAGTGAAATGTCAAGAAGATTTCTTAATGTCGATACCGTATACGAAGCTCTAGGGAAATATACAGGTTACGGTGCTGCATTAAAAAATGAACTGTCTAAAAATATCCGTTTAAGCGAGAGATTTACTTTCACTCCTTACGGAAGCCTGAAAATGGAATATGGACGTCATAACGATATTAAAGAAAAGAGAGGTGTCCTACGTTTAGCAGTTGAAAGTGGTAAATATTTCTCAATTAAACCTGAAACGGGAGTTATTTTAACTTATAAGCAGCCTATTGCAGTAAAATCTACATTTGTTGCGTCATTAGGGCTGGGTTATGAAGCGGAATTAGGTAAAATTACTGAAGGAGAAACAGAATTCAGAGTAAATTATACTAATGCCGGAACATACAGGTTTAAAGGAGAAAAAGACAATAAGAAAGGAAATTTCAAGACAGATCTGAATATAGGAATTGAAAATAAAAACTTCGGGATAACAATAAACGGAGGTTATGATACAAAAGGCAACAATGTAAGAGGAGGAATAGGGTTCAGAGCTATTTATTAATTAATAAAATAGAAATCTGAAATTAGGAAGTTTTTTCGAATGATTTATAAATGATATATTATAGTATAGACTGCTGTTTTTATTGATTTTATAAAAGAAGTGAAATATGTAAAACTTGTCAGTTCAATATATTTTTTCAGTTTACGAGAAAACTTCAAAAGATAATAAAGGTTATTACTCATAATAATTTATACAAAAACGGGAACAGAAAATTCCCGTTTTTTATAATGCAGATATGGAAATAAAATCAGGAAAAATAACTTTAAAAAATCAAAAAGTAAATATTTGATTTTAAAAGTTTAAATATGATAAAATATACTTAAATAAATCTGATATATTGAGTGTTTAAATTAATAAAAACAATTTAAAATATAATAAGGAAAATATATTATTAAAGGAAAAAGACAAAAAATAGAAAGATTAAAAAGTCTCTATTTTAAATATATTTTATAAAGAAGTTAAAATATATACATCATCCTTTATACTTAAATATATAATAAATATTGAAGGAAATTATTTTTTATAATATATTTAAAAGGAAATTTAAAGTTTATTTGATTTCAATACCGAAAAATTATAAAAACAACAGAGTTAATAAGGAGAAAATAGAAAAAAATTCTATAAAATTTTAAAAAAAGAAATTTAGTTTAAAAGGAGAAAAATTGGACTTAGAAGAAAGTTTCAAAATATTGAAAATAAAATCGACAACTGACAAGAGAAAAGTAAAAGAAGCATATTCAAAATTATTAAAAAAATATCATCCGGA
>JAUNKI010000157.1 GCA_030532815.1 Leptotrichiaceae bacterium | reverse complement strand
CCAAATTCCAATAAAGATCCAAAAGTTCATAATTTACTTTAACAGCAGCTTTCAGTTGACCGCTTCGCACCCTTTCTTTCAATTCAAATAAGAATGTCTTGTACTCACGAGCATCACGAATCCGCAGCTCTTTGTTTTCCATAAGATAAACACCACCTCACTTATTTAATAAAACTCCCTTAAGAAACTGTAATTCATTTTTTTATATTTTTTTAATATTATATCACTTTCAGCCTTTTTTTTCTATTCGGACTTTCTTCTCAAAATATCTTAAAATTTCCCTACCTTCTGATTCATTTTAAATTAAAGATGTTTAATATACAAAAAACAGCTTTTTCTTCCCACAGTCCCATATACTCATATTGTCTTCATCGGAACTGCTTTTATTTACTTTTTTAAACCATATATCTTTTTCCATTTTCTTATTTTTGTCCTGAACGTTTTAAAAGGAGCAACCGTATTTATATGTATCCATTTCCAAACAGGCCAGTTGCTCGGTGTAGAAGCTGCCCACTGCCTGCCTCCCGCTTCAAACAGCTCCTTATCATTGTATCCTTTTATAAGCTCAATAATTTTTTCAATTCTGATATTAAACTCTTTTTTTAAGTCTTCTATTGAAAAATTTTTATATTCTTCATAAAAAGATTGATAAAGTTTATTTAAGTTATTCCATTTATAATTTTCATCGGGTGTTACAACTTTCTCACCTTTCATATTTCTTTCTTCCCATGACAGTATTAACCCGATCCAACCTAACTGATAGGCTATCATCTGTGCAGGAGTTCTGTCCACATTTTCCAATAAAATATCTTTATTTTCATCATTAATTTCCTTAAATTCTCCGATAAAAAGTTCCGCTCTTTTATTTATTTCATTTATAAGTTCCCGACTATCCGAATATTCCTGCATAATATCCTCCTTCTGATTTTCCGATAATAAATAAAATATTTTTATAATTGCTTCATTTTATAATTATTTTCTATATTAATACAGACAGTTAATATAACAGTGTCATAATAAAATATGAAATAACGGAAATTAAAGCGATAATTCTCCTAATTATCCTTAATCCCTATATAAACATGTATTTCGGCATTTTCAAAATTTCCTCCTTCTATATATTCTTCAAAATCGTATACAAATGTTCTTTCTAAATTAAAGCTGTTTAAATAGTCTCCTAAATTCTGCCAGAATTCTCCAACTACCTTTTTCGGATTCCCGAAAATTTTAAATTTTGCATATTTTCCTGACGGAATATCCAGTTTTATAATATTTTTATATATTTCCAAATTTTCATCGGAAATTTCACATCCTATAAGATTGTCATATTCAAGACCATAGTCCATACTGTAATTATAATATACTGCAATGCTGTTTCCATTGATTCTTCCTCTATTTTCAGCAATCCTCTTTTCTTTATACATTCTGTCCCACAAAGCGGCTATCTTTTCAAACATTGTATCATTGTCATCTTTTATTCTTTCCTGAATTCCTATAACGGTCTTTCCTTTAATTTCCATTATTTCATGATTTATTCCATCTGTTCTGTTAAAGTTTTCCATTGCTTTGGGATATCCGAACATATGCATGTCATAAAAAAAATTTATACTTTTTTCAGGAATGTCCCCCAAGGCTCTCATTACATTTGCTGCAAAATGTATTTCTCCTGTTCCTGTAGCAGTTACCATTTTTCCGTCAATAACAGAATTTATGTCGGTGTATACAAAATTATGATGATTTGTATATTTTTCACCGTTCTTTATTTCTTCAAAGTCGTTTACAGTGTGGCAACAGTCATTCAGAAGACCGTTTACTGCGGCATAACGAGCAGCATCACATATTGCCCCTACCACTTTCCCCTGATTTTTAAATTTTCTTACAAGAGTTATTATTTTTTCACTTGTTTTATTATCCAACTTTCTCCAGTTGTATGAACCTATCAAAACTATACCCGAAACACTATCGGATATTTCGTCTATAGTAATATCCGGCAGGACTTTCAATCCTCCTACTGAAGTTTTTATTTCTCTGTCCGTTGAAGCATACTTTACTGAATACCCCGTCGGAAATTCTCCTCCGTTTAAAGCTGCGGACAGAAAAGCCGTTTCCCAGTCTGCAAATCCGTCTAAAATTATAAACACAAATTCTTTCATTTTTCCCTCCTGTTATTATTTATTTAAAATCTTCTCCTGCATTTTTACATTTTAATCATAACATACATAATATGACTACAGTATGTCATATTTAAT
This sequence comes from Leptotrichiaceae bacterium, assembly GCA_030532815.1. Lineage (GTDB taxonomy): Bacteria > Fusobacteriota > Fusobacteriia > Fusobacteriales > Leptotrichiaceae > Pseudoleptotrichia. The sequence goes on along the minus strand of JAUNKI010000157.1, from coordinate 1,467 downwards.
AATTTATATTCTCTAAAAATATTATTTATAATTTCTTCTCATTTTTTCAATTTTTTCATATAAAATATTTTTTACTCTTACAGGTTCCAATATTTTTATATTTTCACCGAAAGATAGAAAATATCCGTACAGCCATTCACTTTCAATACTCTCGATCATAACTTCAAAATTTCCGTTTTCCTTTTCTTTTATATTTTCTTCGGAAAATTCGTCATAGATACGGTACGCCTGAGATTTATCCGCTTCAAAAATAATTTTTATCATTTCTGTTTTGTCCCATTTATTTTCCAAACTGATTTTTTCTGCTGTTCTTTCAAAAGTTTCCTCTGTTACGGACAAATTTTTAATTCTTGTTATTTTAAACATCCTCATTTCATTACTTTTAAGGCAGAAAGCATATAAATACCACGACTTTTCCTTAAACCATAATTTCAGAGGTTCGGCACTTCGATATGATTTTATACTTTTACTGTTATAATATTCAAAACTTACTACTTTTTTGTTTAACACTGCATTTTTTATATTTTCAAATATCTTTTTCTGTGTCTCTCCGTATCTTGAAAAATCTGCTTCTATCCAGTCCTCTGAATTCCCGTTGAAAATTATGCTTAATTTTGAAAGAGTTGCTTCGATTTTAGGATAATCGATAGCTTTCAGGCTTTGTAAGGCATACAGTATATCATTCTGCTGTTCTTTGGAAAGTACGGATTTATTTAAAACATAACTGTCGAGAAGCCCTATCCCCCCATTTTTCCCTCTTGAGGAATAAACAGGTATTCCTGCCGCTGTCAGCACTTCCATATCCCTATATATTGTCCTTACCGAAACTTCAAAATATTCTGCAAGTTCCTTTGCTGTCGTATTTTTTTTATTCAATAATATATGAACTGTTTCAAAAAGCCTGTTTATCTGCATATAAATTACTCCCTCTCCATTATATTTATAATAAATTATACCATAGAATATTCATTATTTTTATTTTTCTATTGACAAATTTCAAATTTCATTTTATTATACAAATAAAATCAACTTTATTGGAGAAAATAAATGACTGAAAAAATTAAAGTAATTGATTCATTTTATGAACAGATGGAAAACAACTTAAATTTAGATACAAAGGATTCTACTTTCGGAAAAGAATATACTGTAAAAAATTCGGACAGTTCAGCAATTGTTTTAAAAAGATTTTTCTTTGATAATAAATATGAAGTATGTTTTCTAAACTGTAACGGAAAAACGACTTACGAGTATCAGAATCCGGAAGGAAAAGAAAGCAGGGAAGATATTATTGAAATTGTGTACTATTATTCAGGAAAAACAAAAATGATTTCCCAGCCCGGCAATAAAACCTACAATTTAAAAAAAGGAGATATCGGCATTTATTCTTATAAAAATAATAATATTTTGTACTGCTTTGAACATGACAATGCATCCGCCATTTCCATAAACCTGTACGTCGGACGTATA
>JAUNKI010000156.1:1215-3725 GCA_030532815.1 Leptotrichiaceae bacterium | reverse complement strand
GTTTTCAAGAAGATATTTTACATGACTGTTAAGGCAGCCTATTAAGTCCGATCTCATAAATTCAAGGAAATATATAAAATTATCAAATACGAAAAATTTTATGAGCCTATATAATGGAAAAATCGCCTGATGCTCCAAAACAGATGAATTACTGTTCATTGTGTAAGGAATATTTTCTTCATTCAGTCTTTGGGCTATTTCATTAAGATGACTATTTTTTCTGCATATTACACATGTTCTACCGAGATTTTTTATTTTCCCTTTCTTAATTATGCGAATTGCTTTTTCAAAAGCAGGATCGGGTTTTTCCTCCCCGTTTACATATTTAAATTTTTTTTCCTGCAAATAGTAACTGAAATATCCTTTTTCATATTCTTTATCATCTCTGTATTTTACTGGAATATAAGTCCATTCATTATTATAATTTTCAAATATTTTATTTATATTTTCAATAACTTCTTTATAACTTCTATATGATTTATCAAGATTTTCGACATTTCCTCCGATAAATACATCCAGTTTTTCAAAAAGCTCTTTTTCTCCTCCTCTCCAACTGTATATACTCTGTTTTTCATCTCCTACACATATTATGTTTTCAGTACTGTTAAGAAGAAATTTAAGAATTTTCCATTGAAGTATGCTCGTATCCTGAAATTCGTCAACCATTATAATATCGGCATTTCCTCCTATAAGCTCAAGAAAATCCCCTGTTACTTTCCCGTTTCTTATAAATCCCAAATCTTCATTAAATATAAATTTATATGTATAGGAAGAAATATCGGCATGGGTAAATTTCTTTGAGGAAAATTTTATCTGTTCTGCTATACTGTAAATGAGCTCTGCAATTTCAACAATTTTATTATGAAGAGGCAAAACTTTGTTTATAAAAATATAATCCGAAAAATCCCGTATAAACAGTTCTTGAATTTCCTCCATTTCCTCCAATATTTCCTCAACTTCTCTTCCTTTTATTTTAGCTCCGTTCCATATATTTTTTCCTTTAAAGAATTCCTTCCAGTTTTTCAGCAGTATTTCTTTTTTTTCTACTATATTTTCAACTCTGTCTTCATAATTTTTTTTATTTATTTCTTCAAATTTTTCATATATTTCCTTAAAATTTCCGTTAATAAATTCCTTTATATTCTTTCTTTTAATATCTGCTGCCGATTTTACCATATCAAATATACGTTCAAGATTATCCGTAAATTTTTCACTCGATTTTTTTCCGTTTTCAGTCTTGAAATTTCCGGCCAGAATGAATTTTTCGCGTATATTTATTATATTTTTTATAAATTCAATATATGCTGTTATATTTTTACTTTCCTTTTTTTCTTCAAATATAAACTTCATTTTTTCAAAATAATCATCATTGTTCAATATTCTTATTAAAATATCTTCATAAAAACTTTCTTCTTCTTCGTCCAGTGTTTCATAACTGTAAATTCCGAAAAAAGGAGCTATCGTATTTTTGAATATTCTGTTTGTAAATCCGTCTATTGTATAAATACGTATTTCATCTTTATTTTTTATCATTTCAAAGTATATATTCCGCAGATCATCTTTATTTATGTCTTTTTCATGAAATCCGTGTATTTCCTTCAGACTGTTTTCCAATTCTTTCCAATTATGCTTTTCAAAGGCAATCCGGTACAGAAAATCATAAATTCTTTCTTTTATTTCAGCAGTTGTCTTTTTTGTAAAAGTCATCACGACAATATTCCTGTAATTTACTTTTTTTATAAGCCCTGCAATATATTCAAGGGAAAGTCTGTACGTTTTTCCTGTTCCCGCACTGGCTTTCAGTACCGTTTTATTTATTCCGTTCATCCGATTCATCCGCCCTTCTGCATATATCTTTATATTTCCGATAAAAATAAGTATCTTTCTTCTTACCTAAATTACAGTATTCCCTTTCATAATATTCCTTTACGGTTTCCCTTATATCCTTTTCCGTAAGTATTTCTTCGGTTTTTCTTTTTTCGTCGGTAATTTTTTCACCGCTCCACGTATTTATTATCCATTTTCTTATCCGGTGCCGTTCTTTTCCAGGCAGCATTTCAGAATAGTAATCCAGCTGATTAAATGCTCTGTTTTCATTTTCCCTGTTGTCTTTTCCCGATTTATAATCTATAAGTATTTCCTCATCATCAGCCTGTATGTGTAAATCAGCCACTCCGTTTATATATGCATTTTCATATATTCCCTTTTCAGTTTTCATTTTTATTTTTTCTTCTGAATAAATTTTTACGTTATTTTTTAAATTAAGTTCTTCTGTCAGCTCTTTTAGAAATTTTCCTGCAGATTTCATTATTTCCTGAAAGGAGATTTTTTTATAAAATACCATATATTCTTTAGGCATTCTGTATTCAAAAAAATCCAGTATTCTGTCCAAAGCACTTTCTATTTCTTCAGCTTTAATCGTAAACTTTCCCCTTTCCAATGCTTCTTTATTTTCCATGATTATTTTTTCATATAACAGATGAATTATGTTTCCGAATGTAATGGGATCC
>JAUNKI010000156.1:0-1205 GCA_030532815.1 Leptotrichiaceae bacterium | reverse complement strand
TTTGTCCTCTATTTTTTAAATTTCATAGTCATTTATAATTTTTTCCAGATAAAATCCGTATTCAAAATCTCTCAGTTTTTCAAAATCATAAAATCCCAGACTTAAATTTTCCGACAGCAGTTTCTCTTTATTTTTTTCAAGTTTCGACTTCTGAAATTCTCCTATCTGCTTTTTTATCCAATGTTTACCTTCCTTTGTAAAATATTTTTTTATAAAATTCAGTTCATCTTTTTCGGATATTTTATTTTTTAAAGGCTCTATGGAATATTTTAGTTTTATTTCTTCTACAACTCCTGCCGAATCATCTTTTTCATCAATATTTTTTATATATGACAAATAAACATTTTTTGCTGACAGGACATTTTGGTAAAATTTAAAAATTTCCATACGTTTTTCATCATCACTTACAGGCAGCCCCATTTTTACTCTCTGAGTTTTTGAAAAAAGATAGTTATTCACACTTACTTCAGGAAAAGAATCCTGTAAATTTAAAAATATAATACTTTCCTTTGATGTTTCGGATATTGAGGAAAAGCTGTTTACAGTGTATTTTTTTTCATTTTCCTGTTCATTTATTTTTTCCAGTTCCAGACTTATTGCCTTTTTATCCAGATATTTCAGGAACAGTTTGAGCAATCCTGCCGATACATTCTGCCCGAAATATCCGTTCCAGAGATTGTCAAAACTGAAATCTTCAAGAACCGTCATTTCCGACAGTGCTTCAAAATATTTATCCCTTATTTTTATTTCCTTTTCTCCGCTTTCGGTAAATATATTTTCCAAAAAGTTACTGTATTCGGTCAATGTTTCATATGAGTATATCTTTTCCAGCTTTTCCAGAAAGTTAATAAATCTTTCCGCTTCATTTCCCCGGTTATCGGATTCTTCTCCGCTTATTCCGTTATTTCCGTATAATTCCGAAAGTTTTTCTATTGAAATATATTTATAATCTTTGGCAGCAAGTTCCTGAAACAGTCTGTAACATTTCCTCAAATCAAATGCATTCAGAAATTCCTTTAATTTAAAGGCATTATAAAGTTCTTTCATCTTAAAAAGAAATATTTTTTCTCCGTTTTTTTTCGGAACGGTTTTTATTCCTTCAAAAATATTATAAATTAAGTCCAGAATTTTATAAATTTTTGTTTTTTTCATTGTTATTTCAAGGTTTTATGTTATTTTATTCTTGTTTAGGAGAAAATAATATC
>JAUNKI010000155.1 GCA_030532815.1 Leptotrichiaceae bacterium | reverse complement strand
TAACAGAAATGTTGACAGAAAAATTGCAACAACAGGATCTATGTAACTGAAAATAGCTACTGTCTGTGCTTTCAATGTCTTAATTGTTGAAAAATACATGGCATAAGTTATTCCGGTATGTACGGTTCCGACAATAATGAGCAGCAGTATCGACTGAGGGGTTATTATCCCTTTTACTGCCATCTTTTCGGTAAACAGTAAGTGAGGTATTACCGTAAGGGCTGCAATAAATAACTGTACTATTGTTATCTCATATGCAGATATGTTTTTCAGAAATTTATTAAGCAGTACAACACATGCATAAAGTACCGCAGCTCCCACTCCGTATATTATTCCTTTAGGCAGTGTATTTCCTATTCCTCCCTGCCGCATTACACCTGAAATAAAAAACATTCCCATTAATGCCGTTAAAGTACATATCCCTTTTTTCAAAGTTAATTTTTCTTTTAATACTGCCGGAGATAATATAATAATAAATACAGGAGCAAGATAATAACATAATGTTGCTGTGGCAACTGTTGTATAATTATATGCTTCAAACAGTAAAATCCAGTTCGCACCTATTAATATTCCTGAAATACATAATATTTTAAAATTATTTTTTATTGCCTCATATGAAATTTTCTCACCTTTTATTTTGACAAATATAATTAAAAACAGCGTTCCTATAATCCCTCTAACTCCTGCAATTAATCCTGATGAAAAGGGAATAAATCTCACAAATATTCCTATTGTACCGAATATGATCATTGTAAATATCAGTTTTAATTTTTCTCCTGTCTCATCTTCTTCAAGTTCCCTTCCTTTCATTTTTACGTTCCTTTCTTTTTTTATGTTTTTTAATCTTTAATTTGTAGTATTATTATATTCTCATTATATACTATTTGTCGGTAATATTTCAATTTTTAATTTTTTATTTACAAAATTACCTTTTATCTGATATATTAATTATGAAATTTAATAAGATTGGAGTAATTAAAAATGTACAGAAAAACTGTTTTTTATATAGGGTGTATAATTGCCTTAATACTTCCTATGATTAAAGGTATCAATGCATTTGCATCAGGAATTTCCCTTTTAGTCGGAATATTTTTTGCAAGTTTTCACTTTATTTCAGCTCCGAAAAATATCGGGAAATTAAGAAAATTTACATTAAATTCGGCAGTTGTACTATTCGGATTCGGATTAAGTATAAGCAAGGTTATTTCCGTAGGAGGAAAAGGAATTTTTCAGACAGCAGTCAGTTTGATTTTTGTTGTGTCCGCAGGGCTCATTCTCGGAAAAATATTTAAAATGGAAAAAAAAATATCCCAATTAATAATTTTCGGAACGGCTATATGTGGAGGAAGTGCCATTGCGGCAACTTCTCCCGTCATTGACGCCTCTGATGAAGATATTGCCCTTTCTACAGGTATTGTCTTTATTTTAAATACTGCTGCATTATTTTTATTTGCATTTTTTATAAATTATTTTAAGTTAAATGCAGAACAGACGGGAATATGGACGGCTCTGAGTATCCATGATACCAGTTCGGTCGTATCAGCTGCCGCTTTTCACAGTACCGAAGCTCTGAAAATCGCTACTATTATGAAACTTACAAGAACTCTCTGGATTATACCTATTGTTCTTATTTTAAGTATATTAAATAAATCTGAAAGTAAAAATATTAAATTCCCCGTTTTTATTTTATTTTTTATACTGGCTTCCATTTTTGCAAGTATTTTCAAATTTCCCGAGCTTTACAGTGTTCTTACCAAGTTGGGAAAAATGCTCCTTGCCCTTGCACTATATTTCATTGGAACATCTTTAAACATACAGACTATTAAAAAAATGACAGGAAAAAATTTGGCTTTCGGTATTATATTATGGATATTTTCAATAGTTTTAGGATATCTGATAATTATGTATATGTGACTTTAAATAAAATATTAAACTATCAAAAGTAACTATACTTCCAACAAGGATAAGAAAATAAGTAAATTGAAAAAAATTAATATATCATATTTGAATTTCCCTAATACTTAATATTTCAAGTACATTGAAAAAGTTATACTATAACAAAATAATATAAAAGTAAAGTAAATAATTTATGCAGTGTAAGAAAAAAATTGATGATAATAACTTTTTACTCTCTCTAATTGCTATCCTTATATTTTTCTATTTACAGTTTATCTATATTCTTTATTTAATCAGAAATAATTATAAATATTGTGTATATTATATTTATTAGTATTTAAATTTATGAAATACTTACAATTTTAATATAGTTATTTTAAAAATAAATATTATAAAAACAAAGGATAGGGGCTGTCTCATAAATCAAAAATAACTCTCTAAATATAAATATGTTTTTATACTTTATGAGACAGGCTTATTTTTGTTATTATTTTTTTACTTAATTACTTGTATGTTGAAATTTCAAGATATATTTTGTTTAAAAATTTATTTCTTATTTTTTAAAAAATACAACAATTACTAATATATTGACATTTAAAAATTTATATTATATACTTAAAATAATAAAGAAAAAAAATTAAAACAAAAAGTAAAAATTGAAATTATAATGTTGACAATTGTATTTAGTATAAATAATTGCAGTTGAGACGAGAATATTCAAAAATGAAAGTCAACTTAATGAAAAGCATTCTACGTGAATATACAGTATATGGCAATTCTATCTGAGTAAACCAATATATACTGAAAAATAGAATATTTCTTTTTAAATCAGTTATATTAAGAATGGAAAGGAATTCGTTATGAAAAAAACTGTTAAACTTTTAGTAATAATTTTAATAGCAATATCACTTAATAGTTGTGGAACTTTACTTACATATGCCAGAGTTGGGCTTCTGGGATATGCTATGACGCAAGCACCTAGTACTCCAAGCAGTTCTTCACCATCAAATAGTGCGATAAAGCATTGTAATAGAGTAGTTGATCATTTAGGAAATGTAAGATGCGCTTATTAATGCTAATAAAATTAAGAGTGATACTGTCTATTTTTTAATATTTTATGCAATTTTATTTAATTATATCTTAATTTTTTGTATAAACAAAAGTGGTCTGCAATTAAAAACATTTACTTATTATAAATAAAGTAAATGCCCTATATTTTTATAGTTTTGAACCTTTTTTAACTATAATTATCGCTTATAATCACATAATTTAATATATAAAAAGAATATATTTTCTCCATTATCTCGTAATGACTTCATAGATTTTTATTTATAGCTTTTCTTTTTTACTTTTTTTTATTCTTTTTGCATACTTCTCTTTTGCATATTCATAGGCTTCATATATAAGAGGCGTTAATTTTTCAAAGGTTATTTCAGAGGGATTTAACGAACATATCCAGCTCATCCATGCATATACAGGATGCGGAATAATCCTGTCCATTACGGAAAAATCATATTCCATATCAACAATACCTCCTTTATCAGGACGTTTCGGTATCTGACCGAACATTTTTTTAAATGTATTTTTTCGTAAACCTAAATTTACACGGTATACATTTTCCCTGTTCAAATGAGAACTTTTATCATTTTCTCCGTCTTTTTCCTTTACTGTTAAAATATATATACCTCGTTTCAGTTTATCGTCAGGATTGTAAAATATACCCTTTTCACCCCAACTGTTTATTAATACTGTCCCTTCTAAATTTTCAATACAATATTTTAAAATATCATCTGCTTTCATATTTTGACTCCAAAAATTTTTATTCAATTATTTTTTACAGAAATAACATCGTCTGTAAATTGTAAAAATAAGTAAAATTCCATACTATATATTTCTA
>JAUNKI010000154.1 GCA_030532815.1 Leptotrichiaceae bacterium | reverse complement strand
TACAAGTCTTATAGGGGCAATTGTAATTGCAGGAATAGTTGTTTATCTCCATGACAGATTCTTTGATACAAAACTGCCTGATTTTCTGGGGATATTTCAAGGTTCGGTATTTGTATATATTGTAGGGTTTATAGTAATGATACCTTGTGCCTTAATAACTGTTATAGTGTGGCCTAAAGTACAGTTGGGTATAGCTGCATTGCAGGGACTGCTTGTAGCTTCAGGTGTTGTGGGAGTATGGATTTACACATTTCTTGAAAGAATACTTATACCTACAGGACTTCATCACTTTATTTACGGACCGTTCATATTCGGACCGGCAGTTGTTGAAAACGGTATAACTGCTTACTGGACGCAGCATATACAACAGTTTTCTTCAAGTATGGAGCCTTTGAAAGTATTATTTCCTCAAGGAGGATTTGCTCTTCACGGAAATTCCAAAATATTCGGATGTACGGGAATTGCCCTTGCATTATACGTAACTGCAAAACCGAGCAAAAAGAAAATTGTAGCGGGGCTTCTTATACCAGCAGTACTTACGGCAGTAATTTCAGGAATAACAGAACCTCTTGAATTTACATTTCTGTTTATAGCACCGATACTGTTTGCGGTTCATTCGATACTGGCAGCAACAATGTCCGCAGTCATGTACGCTTTCGGAGTTGTCGGAAACTTCGGCGGGGGATTGCTGGACTTCCTTTTCCAGAACTGGATACCGATGTTTAAAAATCATAGTGGCATGATGTTTACACAAATAGTAATAGGACTTATATTTACAGCCGTATATTTCTTTGTATTTAAATTCCTCATTGAAAAAATGAATCTGGCTACACCGGGAAGAGAAGAGGAGGAAGCTGAAACAAAACTGTACACTAAAGCTGACTACAAAGCGAAAAAAAGCGGAGAAGGAACTGAAAATGACATGTACATGGATCAGGCAATTATAATACTTGAAGCTCTCGGAGGAAAAGAAAATATAGAAGACCTGAACAATTGTGCTACAAGATTGAGAGTAAGTGTAAAAGATGAAAAACTGCTTCATGCTGACTCAGTGTTCAAACAGGCGGGGGCACACGGAGTAGTGAAAAAAGGAAAAGCGATACAGGTAATAATAGGTTTGTCGGTTCCTCAGGTAAGAGACAGAGTGGAAGAACTTATGAAAAAATAGCTTACTGAAAAACCGAAAAGAGGATGTAATAATCTGAAAATGACAGATGACGGGGGAAATAAAAGAGGGCAGCAATGCCCTCACCCTCTTTCCGATAATTTACAAGATATCCGATGAGTAAGTAATGTTTATTTAATTTCCGTGACTGTTTAATCAGTACATTTTAAAATATAAAGAATAGTATGCAGTGTGTCTGAAAACCTTGAAAATATCGGGTTTTTAACGGATGTTTTAAAAGCTGTAAATGACAGAATGTCAGTTTTATCATAACTCTGCTAATTTAAAAAATAAAAAAATATTGTAAATTTTGAGTTTTCAGACATATTCTAATAAAATCCGTAAAAATTATCTTTTGGCTATGGCTGAAAAAGTGAATTTATCAGGACGGTGAGCTGTAATTTCATATTGAAAAAGAGAGCCGTTTGAAAGGTACGCGTGAGTTTCAATAATGACAACCATATTAAAATCCTTTAAATCCATATATTTTTTTTCTTCGGAAGTAGCGTGTCTGAACTTTATTTCTCTACGGGAATGGGATATTTTAAGTTTCAGTTCATTTTCCAGATATTCGTATACGGATTTCTGAGCAATTTTTTTATTCAGGAAAGGAACTATTTTTCTGTCAAAATATGAAATATCGTAGCTTAAAACTTCTCCGTCCAAAGAATAGGTACGAATTATCTTGTAAAAATCAGCCTTTTCAGATACATGGAAAGTTTTCATTAATTCTTCGATTCCCTGAACGATATATAAGCTGATTACTTCTGTTTTTACATTCAGATTTTTAATTTTATTCAGTTCTTGAAATGTCTGGATAGAAGACAGAGAAATATTTTTCAAATATGTTTTTTCAAGAACGAGAGAATTTTTTCCTTTTATTTTCTGAATATATCCTTCTGTTTCAAGTAAGGAAAGAGCCTTTCTGATAGTATCTTTGGAATATGAATATTCCAGAGCCAGTTCGGATTCACTTTTTAGAAAATCTCCGGATTTTATAGTGCCGATTTTTATTTTGTTTTTAATGTCACTGTATACTTCTTTATATTTACTCATATCTGTATGTTGTTTCCTTTCGTCTTATTTAGACTATTATATATTAAAATAAGTGAAATAACAATACAGGTTGTTTATAAGGTCGTACCGTAAGTTTTTTGTGCTTCATATTTGAATTTTTATTATTCATTTATGGAAAAGTTTTAAATTTATTTAAAAGATTTACGTAAATGTGTTGACAAATTTAAAAATAAAGAATATAATAAACATGAAATTTAAAAAGCTATTTATAAAACATAAAATAAAATTATTTAGGAGGTAGTTCAAATGAAAAAATTTTCAATTGTAGTTGCAGGGGGCGGTAGTACATTTACTCCGGGAATAGTATTGATGTTGTTGGAAAATCTGGAAAAATTTCCGATAAGACAGATTAAATTTTATGACAATGATAAGGAAAGACAGGAAATAATTGCTAAAGCCTGTGAAATACTCATAAAGGAAAAAGCTCCCGATATTAAGTTCGTATATACGGTGAATCCTGAAGAAGCTTTCACTGATATAGACTTTGTTATGGCACATATAAGAGTAGGAAAATATGCCATGAGAGAAAAAGATGAAAAAATACCTCTGAAACATGGAGTGTTGGGACAGGAAACATGCGGACCGGGAGGGATTTCATACGGAATGAGATCCATAGGCGGAGTTCTTGAACTGGTCGACTATATGGAAAAGTATTCTCCTGATGCGTGGATGCTGAATTATTCAAATCCTGCAGCAATAGTAGCTGAAGCAACAAGAAGGCTCAGACCTGATTCAAAAATATTAAATATATGTGACATGCCTATCGGAATTGAATTGAGAATGGCTGAAATGCTGGGACTGAAATCAAGAAAAGACATGGTAATAAGATACTTCGGGCTAAATCATTTCGGATGGTGGACAGACATAAGGGATAAGGAAGGAAACGATTTAATGCCGAAGTTAAGAGAACAGGTTGAAAAAGTCGGCTATAATGTGTCAATTGAAGGAGAAAATACTGAAGCAAGCTGGAGTGACACATTTACAAAGGCTAAGGATATATGCTTACTTGATAAGAAGACTCTGCCTAACACATACCTAAAATACTACTACTTCCCTGATTATGTCGTAGCTCATTCAAATCCTAATCATACAAGGGCAAATGAAGTAATGGAAGGGCGAGAAAAATTTGTATTCGGTGAGTGTAATGCAATAGCTGAAAAAGGAACTTCCGCAGGAACGAAGCTTCATGTAGATGATCATGCTTCATATATAGTGGATTTGGCAAGGGCGATAGCTTACAATACTCATGAAAGAATGCTTCTCATAGTTGAAAATGACGGAGCGATTTCAAATTTTGATTCTACTGCAATGGTTGAAGTACCTTGTATAGTGGGTTCAAACGGTCCCGAAAGAATCTGTCAAGGGAAAATTCCTCAATTTCAGAAAGGACTTATGGAACAGCAGGTTTCAGTTGAAAAGCTCGTAGTGGAAGCATGGATTACAGGTTCTTACGAAAAGTTGTGGCAGGCTATTACGCTGTCAAAAACTGTGCCGAGTGCAACAGTGGCAAAAGCAATACTGGACGACCTTATAGAAGCAAATAAGGGTTACTGGCCTGAACTTAAATAATAATAAAATTAAAAAGTTGATAAAGCTGAATGTAAAAGTCTGAAATATAAATTTCTGTTATTTCAGACTTTTTACGCTTTTTT
>JAUNKI010000153.1 GCA_030532815.1 Leptotrichiaceae bacterium | reverse complement strand
TCAGATAAACTTTTCCGTCTGAATAAGGATTTGTAGTCGTATTTCCCGTAAATCCTTCTACAAGTTTTTCCTTAACTGTTTTTTCCTCCCCTGGAACTTTCATGTCCATAACAGGGCTTAAATCAGTCAATTCCTTTTCTTTTACAAAATTATCGGTAATTCCGGCTTTTCTTCCTACTGCCAGCATAATTACATCAGGAAAATTTTCAGCCTGAAATTGTCCCGGTAAACTTGATTCAATGTCTTTTGACTGAGTCAGCTCAATTTTTACATTAGGATTGAGCTTTTGATATTCTTCGACTATCTCAGGCCACATTTTATCTCCGTATCCTGATTCAAGAGCCGAAAATTTCAGCACAGTTTCTTTTGAGTCGGAATTTTCTTTTTTTTCAGCTTCCTTTTTTTCTCCGCATGCCATTAAAAACATCATACTTATTAATGACAGTACAAATAATTTAGTTTTCATTTCTATTCCTCCCGAATATTTTAAATTTTTTATTTTCTATTCAAATTATAACTCATTTTTTTAAAAAATCAATAGGTTCGTACCAATTTTTTTTTTAAAATTAAAAAAAAATTTTAAAGCTTTGAAAATTCTATCTTTCAGTATAGTTTTTTACAAAAATTCTTATAAATTTTTTTTATTTATTTAGAGTGCGTCTGAAAATTGTCAAAATGACGGATTTTTAATGAATATTTTAAACACTTTAAATAGCGGAATATCGGTTTTATTATAATTCCTCTAATTTAAAAAACAGAGAAATTATTGAAAAAATTGTAGATTTTAACTTTGCGGACATATTCTAACAATAAAATGAAACTGATTTTTTCATAAATCAAAAAAATCTGTTTATCCGTTTTTTTATATTCGCAATTTTGAAAAATTAATAAAAGAAATATTCCGTAATTTTGAAAAACATACTTTGATCCATAATCAAAATCTTTCTTTATAGAGTTCCTACATAAACAGGACAAAACATTAAAATATATTTTTATAAAAACAGAGTTATAGAAACTGAACGTTTTATACTATTTTTTATTTTTCACTCTATACATATTATATAACTTATTTCATAAAATCAATAAAATACTATATTTAAATTTTTAAAGATATACTGTGCTTACAGTCGGATAATAATTTATTATTCATAAAATAATTTTTATATTTTTAAGTTAATTTTGCCCTAAAATACTCCTTTGTCTTATTTTATAAGTAAGTTTGGCGAGTTCTATCAGATTTTCTAAATTTTTTCCGAAAAAATCCATATATGCATCACAAAATTTATTTTCATATCTGTTTTCAGTTCCGTCAAAATTTTTATACCTTCTGCAGCCGCTTCTGCAAATTTTTATATATTCGCATTTTTTACATTTTCCACTCATATTTAATGACGTTTTGTAAAAATCTATCGCCTTTTCATTAAACAGTATATTTTCAAATTTATTTTCCGTTATATTTCCTAATTTATATTCATCCAACACATAAAAATCACACGGATAAACATTTCCGTTTGACTCTACAACTCCGTTTATACTACAGAACCCCATCATATCACATGCTTCCGGAGGCTGCCCCAATAATATTCTTATTAAATTATCAAAATATCTTATGCTTATAAAATTTCCGTCAGTAAAATCCCTATACCATAATGAAAATACATCATTCAAAAATTTCCCGTAATCTTTCGCCGTTAATGCATAATCTTTTTCTTTTTTATTATTAAAGTCATCAATACACGGAATAAACTGCATATGTCTGAAGTCCTTTTCCCTGAAAAATTCATAAACTTCTTTGCCGTTCCGTGCTACAAGTTTGTTTACCACACAAAGAATATTAAATTCTACTTTTGATAATTTTAAAAGTTCTATACCTTCCATAACTTCTTTAAATGTTCCTTTATTTTTTCTGCTTATCCTGAAAATATCATGTATTTCTTCATATCCGTCCAAAGAAACACCTACGAGATAATTATATTTCCTGAAAAGTTTCATCCATCTGATGTTGAGCAAAGTACCGTTAGTCTGTATAAAAAATTCCGTTTTTATATTTTTTTTATTGTATATATTCACATATTCATGAAATTTTTCATAAAAATCCGTTCCTATTAATGTAGGCTCACCTCCCTGAAACATAAAATTAATTCCCGAGTCTGCATATTCAAAAGCTTCCATAACAAGTTTTTCCAATGTTTCCAGTTTCATCGGACCGTAATTTCTTATTAGTCTGTTATCTGCAACATCATAGTAAAAACAGTATTTACAATTTAAATTACAGCCACTTGAATAAGGTTTTATAAGTAAATTTAATGTACGCATAGTTCTCTCTCCGATTATTTTTCGTTTATTCATCTTTTTCTTAAATATATTATACCCTGATAATTGAAATTTCAAGTATTTATTATACGGAAAATTGTTTAAATTCCTTTACTATACTCCTAAATCCGATTTCCCGTATTGTGGAAAAATTCAGGTAATAATGATAATTTTAAACAGAATTTTTTTTAATTACTTTATTTTACAGTTTTATTGTGATATAATAAAAAGCAAAAAATTATCTTTTGATTTAAAAGTGGCTGTTTCATGGTATAAAAACATCTTTAATCATAAGCTTTATAATATTTTCTATTTTTATAAAATCAGTAAAAATAGTATCTTTTAGCTTTTAAAAATATATAATATTTATAATTAAAAAATTATTTTTGACTTATGAGACAGTTCTATACAAAACAAAATCCGGAGGAAAAGCGACATGAAAAAAATGAAAAACTGTTTAACATTTATCGGAATATTACTTGTAATGAGTATTTTGACAGCATGTAATAAGGCAGAGCCGATGACAATCGGAGCAGACGGTTTAGGTTACGTTACCGTAAAAGGTGTCTGGAAAGAATCGGAAAAAGATAGCGGAAGTATATTTTTTGAAGATTCCAAGTCGGGATCCACAATCGGATTTTTTGATTTTGGTGATATAAATGAGGAAAACACAATGGATACAGCACTAAAAACTTTTATCCAATCTGTTATGGAAGATAATTCTCTTACAGAAGATAAATTTAAAGTTGAAAAGGGAATAAAATTTGCAGGATTTGATGCTTATAAAGTTTCAGTTGAAGTAGACGGAACCACATCTATCTTGTGGCTGTTTACTGACAGTAAAAATAATATCCATGCATTGTCCCTTGATGCATTGTCCAAAAATTCCGTATCAATAATTCCCGATATCGAAAAATCATTCAGTTTAACGAAACCGGGTACATAAAATTAAATATTCCCGATAAATTTTCAAGTGAAAACAGCCTGACTATTTATACTTGACTTTATTTCAAGTATAAGTAATCAGGCTTTTAATTTGATAAAATATAATAATAATATATGTTATTTCAATTACTATTTTTGATATCGCCATTTTACAATACGGAAAATGTTATGATTAAGTTATTCAGACTGTATTATAAATCAAAAATAACTTCCTGTATTATAAGTGTCGGTAGTGCCTCATAAGTTAAAAATAATCTTCTAATTATAAATATTATATATTTTTAAAAATTAAAATATATAAAATCTACGGTTGAATATGTTTTTATACTTTATGAAACAGCTCCTGTATTTATTAATTTTATAATATAAATATATTATTTCTATCCTGCAAGACAAATTTTTTTTGGTTTTTAGAATGAATAAGTATTTTTAGATACAATAAAACCTAAACAAACCGTTTTTATTAAAATTCCGCTTCAAGTCCCAATTTAAACACACTATTCTTATTTTCTGACAGTTCGTAGCTCAGTATTATGTTCAGCATATCCGACAGTTTATATCCTACTCCCAGCCCTGCATTGAATACGCCTTTTTTATATTCCAGCGGAGCTATGTCAAATAATGCTGTATATTCTCTCCTATTGTGA
>JAUNKI010000152.1 GCA_030532815.1 Leptotrichiaceae bacterium | reverse complement strand
TTGGGTTGGAAGTTTTTTGGTACAACCTTTTTTACAAAAAAGGTTGGAAAATCTGGTAATGAGTTCTCACAGAAAGAAATCTGTAAAAACAAAAAAGGATGTTTTTACAACGCTCACTTTATGCATTTTTCACCCAGTAAAATTTGAATGTTGAGGGGAAATGAAATATAAAGAAAATTGATATTTTTTATTAATTTTTTTCAGTAATTTATCAAAGAAGTAAAAAGTATGGTATAATATTGAAATATTAAAATATTAAAGTTATATGAACAGCAAAGGAGAAAAAACAATGACTTTTGATATTCTGAAAGTAGTAATATTAAGCATAGTGGAAGGATTAACTGAATTTATACCTGTAAGCAGTACGGGACACATGATAATTGCAGACAGTTTTTTGAAATTGTCGGATAATGAAATTTTTGTAAATGCTTTTAAGATAATAATTCAATTAGGAGCTATAATGTCGGTAGTTGTATATTTTTGGAAGAAGCTTTGGCCATTTTCAAAAAATCTGACAAAAGAAGAAAGCAGGGAAATAATATTAAAATGGACAAAAATTATTATTGCGGTTTTACCTGCAGTTGTTTTAGGTTTGCTATTTGATGATATAATAGACAAATATTTTTTTAATCCGTTAGTCGTATCGTTAATGCTTGTATTTTACGGTGCAGTTTTAATTTGGATAGAAACGGGGAAAAAGAAAGCAGGAGGCATTACGGATATCGGAAATCTGCCTATCTTGAAAGCAATAAGTATAGGAATGTTTCAGTGTCTTGCAATGATACCGGGAACATCAAGGTCCGCAGTAACAATTATAGGAGGCATTCTTTTAGGATTAAGCAGGGTAGCGGCAACGGAATTTTCTTTCTTTTTGGCAATACCTACAATGATGGGAGCTACTATGCTGAAAGTAGTAAAAATAGGTACAAAACTTACAGGATATGAATGGTTTTTAATAGCTGCAGGATTTATATTATCATTTATATTTGCTTACGGAGTAATAAAAGTATTTATGGATTACATAAAAAAACATGATTTTAAAATATTCGGATATTACAGAATTGTTTTAGGAATTATTGTATTTATCCTCTATGTTAAAGGAGTTATAAGATAGTCAATGATATTTTCCAATATAAAAATAAATGAAAATAAACTGGAAGAATTTATAAGAGTTCTTTTACCTGAACATTATTATATTCTTAACAAAAATTCCGAAAAAAAAGTATATATAAATATAACTGAAGAAGGTAATATCATTAAGATTGAAACAGTTTTAGAAGAGGATGAGCCTTTAAAAAAAGAAAATAATAGGAAAAAAATAAATTTTCAGTATAAAAAAATAGGATTTGCCTATACTGATCAGGAAGAAGTAATGGCGAAAATCTCTCTGCTGAAGCTTTTTAATAAGGAAAATGACTATAAATGGGGAGGGCTTATCGGAGTAAGACCTACAAAAATAGTAGGAAGATTTTTAAATATGGGATTGTCCTATGAAGAAATTGAAGATATATTGAAGAACATATATTTAGTAAGTGAAGAAAAAATAAAGCTTCTTTTAAATATAGTGAAAAGGCAGCAGCCTTATCTTGACAGGGAAACGGTGGGAATATACATAGGAATAGCCTACTGTCCCACAAAGTGTACTTACTGTTCGTTTCCTGCATATCTTTTAAAAGGAAAGTATGCCGAAAGATATGATGAATATTTTGAAACATTAATAAAGGAAGTGAAAGAAACAGGGAAAATAGTAAGGGAGCTCGGACTTAAAGTAAGTACAATATATATAGGCGGAGGAACTCCGTCAATATTATCTGAAAAAGAAACGGAAATTTTATTTGCAGCAATAAAAGAAGGATATAAATTGAGTGAATTAAAGGAATTTACATTTGAAGCGGGAAGAATAGATACATTAAATGAAGAGAAACTTAAAATTATAAAAAAATACGGAATAAACAAAATAAGTATAAATCCTCAGTCATTTAATGAAAAGACATTGAAACTTGTAAACAGATATCATGATAAAAAACAATTTGACAAAGTTTATGATATTTCAAAAAAATTAAAATTGGAAATAAATATGGATTTAATTTTCGGACTTCCGGGAGAAACTACAGAAGATATTTTATACACATTGGAAGAAATAAAAAAATATAATCCTGAAAATCTTACAATACATAATCTTGCAATAAAAAATGCAAGTAAATTAAACAGAGAAAATTACAAGCATAATAATAAACTGGATTATGAAAGAATATTTGAAAAACTAAACGAAATAACTGATGAGAAAGCTCTTTATCCTTATTATATGTACAGACAGAAAAACAGTTTTCACTGGGGTGAGAATTTGGGATATTCTCTGGAAGGCTGTGAATCCTTATACAATATTGAAATGATAGAAGAAAATAAAGTAATAATAGGAATAGGAGCAGGTGCAATAACGAAGATTATTCAGAACGAAGGAGAAAAAAATAATATAAAAAGGCTTATTAATCCAAAAGATCCGTTAGTCTGGATAAATGAACTGGAAGAAAGGATAAAAAATAAAAAAAAGGAACTGAAAAAATTGTATTGTTTCAAGGGGGAAAATAAATAAAATATAAAAGGGAAATTTAATTGAGGGAGGAATAAAATATGAAAGTAAAGCAGATTATAGTCTTTATTGTACTTTTAATTTTGGGAAATTTTTTAAGACTGTTTATTGAAGAACATAATGTTCCTGATATTGAAATTAATGAAGAAATAGTTTACAAAAAAGATGAAGCACTGAAAGAAAATGACCTGACAAAAACTACGGAAAAATTTGACGTAAATAATGTGAAGTACGAGCAGTTACTGAAAATAGGATTTTCCAAATCTAAAGCTGAAAAAATAATAGAATTCAGGGAAGAGACGGGAATTATTTCAAATATACAGGAGCTGGAAAATATTCCGAGATTCGGTGAAACAGGATTAAAACAGGCAAAAAAATATTTATTTGTAAATAGTGAAAAAATAAAAAATCCTGAAGAAAACTACAACGGAAGAAATTATATAAAATATAATATAAACGGTTCTGATGAGAAAAGCTTGAAAATAATAGGATTTACTAAAAAAGAGATAAAAAAACTGCTGCCTGAAATAAGAAAAGGAAACATACGTTCAAATATTGAGCTGGAAAAGATAATCGGAACTGAACGGTATGAAGAACTGGAAAAAAGAATAAAATTCAGTGAATAAAAAATACAACGGATACGGATTTTTAAGTTTTGTATTATTTAAAAAATTACAGTTTAGCCGAGCTTTTACTTAAAATCATTTTTTATATGATTTAAGTTTTTTCAGCATTGAAATTTTTCAGCCTGAAAAATATATAAAGTTGATTATTGTAAGAACTTCTTTTTTTGTTTTTACGGTGAACGGACATTTCTGAGTATATTTAAATTTGAGTTGAACCTTTTTTTGTCAAACTTTTTTTCAAAAAAATGTGAAATATCCGTTGAAATATTTGAATATTGAGTTTTTAATTGATATTTTTATTTTATAAATTCTAATCTGATATATTTTTATAATTTATATTATTTACGAAAAAGGGTTTAAAAGAAGGTATTTAAATAAATTTTTAGAAGTCGGAAAGAAAATTAAAAATAATAGTTGACATATTCAATGAAATTTATTAAAATAGTACAGTAAGCGGTTAGCCCGAGTGGTGAAATTGGTAGACGCAACGGACTCAAAATCCGTCGATAGTGATATCGTGCCGGTTCGACTCCGGCCTCGGGCACCATGAAATCAGAGTACTAAAATATAAAGCAGCTTGGATTAATATCCGATATTTGGATATTATATATTAGAGTTGAATAAAGGGAGCTGAATTTTATGTGAGTAGGATGCGTTGTAGCCTTAGTTGTAGGTGCAGGTGTACTTATAGATGATATTAAGAAAAAGAAAAAAATAAAAATAAAAGATGAGAAAAATAAAGAGAAAAAAT
>JAUNKI010000151.1 GCA_030532815.1 Leptotrichiaceae bacterium | reverse complement strand
TAAAAACCCGACATTCAAATTATTTCAACGAAAAAAATACGGGAATGAGCGTAAAAAAATCACTGTCTGAGCGAAGCGAGTTTGTGATTTTTTAGTGAATGGAGTGTTTTTGAGTATGAAATAATTTGAGTCGGAAGTTTTTTGTCAAACTTTTTTTCAAAAAAGTTTGGATAACTCTAAGGATAATGAATATTTTTGAGTGTTAAAAAATTTTGTAGCCGATAGCGGGAGTGTGAGGGCGGTAATGAGTCTTCACGGAAAAAAATTTGTAAAGACAAAAAAGGATGTTTTTACGACGCTCACTCCCTGCATTTTTCACGCAGTAAAATTTGAATGTTGAAGGGAACTAAAATATAAAGAAACGGTTTTAAATGAAAGCATAGCTAAACTATAAGATAGTAGAAGTATAAAATTGAAATATAAGCATTTTAAATAAACAGTATTATAAAAAAGGAACGTCCCGTAATACGAAACAGTTCCTTTTTCATACATATAAATATAAAAGGAGTTATTATCTTATTTTTAGCAGATTTTCCTGTTCTTTCATCATTTTAAAAGCTTCCTTTCCATTTTTTAAAGCAAGCTCCGTAGCAAATTTTTCAGCATCTTTTGCTGACATTTTGGAGATTTTTTTATCCAATTCAGCCTGTTCTGCAATTTTTTTATCTTCGTAATTTTTAATTTTACTTAAAAATCCATTCTGTATTTCAACGGAAGATTTATCAAGTCTGTCATTTACATTGTCAGCTACCCAGTAAAAGGAATTTTCATTATATTTTGTATCCGTATTATGATATGAAGCATCAGTAGCATTTATATTGCCGTAATAAGGCACATAAGGAGAAAATTTCGGTGCAGCCATGGAAAGCCACATAATTCCTCCTACTTTATCAGGAAGATTCTTTTTTATCTGGAAAATATGCGATTCCATAGTATTTATATTTCCGATGGGATATTTATATCCTTCTTTTCCTTTATCTTCTTTAGACAGTTCAGGTTTGAAATTCATGTTTTCAAAACGATTTCTGAAAGTTCTCATAACATCCTGAAGGGAAATTTTTTTATTTGTTGACTGGAAAAAATCATATCTGTCATCAGTATAAGTAATTTTAGCTTCAGGATTTAATGATAATATTCCTGAATAAGTACGTGAACGGTTTCTGTCTTCAAATTCAGGAGCATATGATTTTGCCAAATGAATTTTCCCGTTTTCGGAAACATATGTTCCCGCTTTTTTTGCAACAGTTTCAATATCATCTGATGCAATTACATTTTTCTTATCCTTTAGATTCACCGTACCTAAATAAAATGTATTGGGAAAAACGGAAAACTTGTCATCAGGATATTTTATTGCAACAAACTGATGTCCTGAATAGATTTCAATATACCATACTTCATTTTTGTCTGCAATTACAAGAGTGTTTCCTTCAGAAGCTCCGTGCTTTTTAATAATGTTTCCCAAATGTACGACACCTTCTCTTGCAGTTTTTACATAAGGAAGAACAACGGAAGTTAATGCGGATTCTGCAATTCCGTCTTTTACATAAGGATCAACTTTCTGGATTTTTTCATTTGCCTTTGCTGAAACTGTAGCATCTACTATAACACCGTATTCATTAAATCCCGCTTCATCAAATACTCCGTCTTTTGGTGTGACGTCAGGAATTGCCGTATATTTAAAGCTTTCAGAAGGAAGAATGTACGTAAATCCGTTTGTTTCATCTTTAAATACATCACCCGGATTATTTTTCTTTCTGTTATGGACAACAAAAGTTTTATTATGGTCAGGTTCCAGATCCTCGTTTCTTCCGAAAATAAAACTGCCGTCTGTTGTGAGATTTTTACCTACTATAATTGCAGTACATGCAAAAATATAATTGGCAATTTGAGTCATTAAAATAAACATAGTAAGAAATAGAAATATTTTTTTCCTTTTCATTTTTTTCTCCTCTCTCAAAATATAAATTATTTCACTAAAAGTATAATTTGAAAAAAATATTAGTCGGGAAATTTTTCCCATATTTTTTTGTATATTTAATATATTTAAAAAATAATATAACTTTAATATTCTTTTTCCTATTTGAAAAAATAACATAAATATAGTAAAATAATAATGGATTTTTCTATTTATTGTAAATGGAAAATAAATTAATAAAAATTGGAGAGGTTTTCTATGTTTAAATATAAAGTTGACGTATTGATTTCAAAGGAAGAAATAGCAGGAAAAGTGAAAGAACTGGCACATGAGATAGATAAGGATTTTAAAGGGAAAGAGCTTCTTTTAATAGGACTTCTCAGGGGATCGGTAATATTTTTAAGTGATCTTGTAAGAGAAATTCAGGCAGAAGCAACTCTTGATTTTATGGTTGTGTCAAGTTACGGAAATAATATGGAAAGCTCAAGAGATGTGAGAATAATAAAGGATCTGGAAGAAGATATAAAAGGAAGAAATGTGATAATTGTTGAAGATATAATTGATACAGGTAATACACTGAAGAAAGTTTATGAAATGCTTATGACGAGAGAACCTGAGACTATAAGGATATGTACATTACTTGATAAACCTGAAAGAAGAGAAGTAGAAATAAATGTTGATTATACGGGATTTCAAATACCGGATGAGTTTGTAGTAGGTTACGGAATAGATTTTGCTCAAAAACATAGAACATTACCCTATGTGGGTATTGTAAAAAAAGAGGAGGAATAAGAAATGACAAACAATACTTTTGTAATTGTAGGGACTCAATGGGGAGATGAAGGAAAAGGGAAAATAATAGATGTTCTCTCTCCGAAAGCTGATTATGTCGTCAGATTTCAGGGAGGAAACAACGCAGGACATACTGTCGTGGTAAATGACGAAAAATTTATTTTACATTTACTTCCTTCGGGAATAATAAATTCAGCTGGAAAGTGTATAATAGGAGCCGGAGTTGTAGTAGATATAGAGGTTCTTCTGAACGAAGTAGAAAAACTTGAAAAAAGAGGGAAAAAACTGGATAATCTCTATATTGATGAGAGAGCCCATATAATAATGCCTTATCATATTGAGATAGATAAAGCTAAAGAAGAAGCGATGGGAGCAAATAAAATAGGAACAACTCAAAGAGGAATAGGTCCATGTTATATTGATAAAATAGCCAGAAATGGAATACGAATAGGGGATTTGCTTGATCCTGAAAGATTCAGAGATAAACTCGAATGGAATGTAAAGGAAAAAAATGATATGCTTACAAGATACGGTAAGGATACATTTGATTTTGAAGAATTGTATGAGAAATTTATGAAGCTTTCTGAAAAAATAAAACATAGGATAATAGACGGAGTCGTAGAAATAAATGAAGCAATAGAAAATGAAAAAACGGTGCTGTTTGAAGGAGCACAGGCACTTATGCTTGATATAGATTATGGGACATATCCTTATGTAACGTCTTCTTCACCTACTTCAGGAGGAGTGACTGTAGGTACAGGAGTTTCTCCTAAAAAGATTAACAGAATACTCGGAGTTATGAAAGCATATACAACAAGAGTGGGAGAAGGTCCGTTTCCTACAGAGCTTAATAATGAAGTAGGAGAAAAACTGAGAAAAATCGGACATGAATTCGGAGCTACGACAGGCAGACCGAGAAGATGCGGCTGGCTTGATCTCGTAATAGGAAAATATGCGGTACTTATAGACGGATTGACTGATATAGTACTTACAAAACTGGATGTCCTTACAGGATTTGAAAAGATAAAAGTTGCCGTAGGGTATGAAATCGACGGGAAAATTTACAAATCGTATCCGGGAAATTTGAGAAAGTCAAAAAATCTGAATATAATATATGAAGAGCTTGACGGCTGGAAAGAAGATATAAGTCAAATAAAAAAATATGAAGAACTTCCTCAAAATTGCAGAAAATACGTCGAATATATAGAAAAAAAACTTAACTGTAATATTTCAATGATTTCTGTGGGGCCTGAAAGAAGCCAGAATATTTATAGATA
>JAUNKI010000150.1 GCA_030532815.1 Leptotrichiaceae bacterium | reverse complement strand
CCGAGAGTACCGTCAATGGATGAAATGGTAAACGCATTGAATATGATGCTCGGGAAAATAGATAAGGAGAAATTATGGATAAACCCTGACTGCGGATTGAAAACAAGAGGAATTGATGAAACAGTCAAAAGTCTTCAAAATCTTGTACAGGCTGCAAAAATTTTGAGAAAAGAAGCGTAGTTTTTCATGTTGAAATAAAAAGTCGTAACTGTTTCAAAAAAAGTTATTTTAAGTAAATAGAAAAAATTAATAAAAATATTAAAAAAGGCTGTCTTATTAAGATATGAGACAGCTCTTTAAAATATAATACAGTATGAGTAAAAAATAGAAATATTTTACAATAATTCTACTGTATTTTTATTAATTGTCAATTTTTTACTTACATATATTTTTATATACATCTCTGACATTGACCCGGAAAAATACATTTAATCATAAAATTCGTATATTTTATTACTGTTTTTATAAAATCGGTAAAAATAACAGGTTATAACTTTTAAAAATAAATATATAATTACAGTTGAAAAATTATTTTTGACTTATTAAGATAACTTCAGATAAAAATGTAATCTATAAATTATTTTTTAATATAGAACAGTTCAGTATAAAAATTGTCCTGTTATCTGTTTTTTCTTTCCAAATCCAGTAAAAATTTTTTTATATCAAGTCCTCCTCCATAGCCTACAAGTTTTTTGTCTGAACCGATTACACGGTGACAGGGAATAAAAATGGAAATTTTATTTCTGTTATTTGCCATTCCCACTGCTCTTACAGCTTTTTCATTGTTTACGGCAATGGCGACATCTTTATAAGAACGTGTTTCTCCATAAGGGATTTTCATGAGTTCATTCCAGACTGATATTTGAAAATCAGTGCCGTCTTTTAAAAGAGGGATATTAAAATCTTTTCTCTTTCCGTCAAGATATTCAAAGAGCTGAGTTGCAGCCTTTTTAATTAGAGATGTTTCTCTTAACTGAAAGGAAGGATCTTTTTTTACATTTTCAATATCATATTCAAAAAAAAGATTTGTAATTTTCTTTTCATTTGATGCAATTCCTACTGTTCCAAGTTCTTCAGTTCCAGTATCATAAAAATAAACAAATTTCATAAATACCTCCTTACAATAACTTAAAAAATCTTTTTAAGTTATTATAGTATAATTATGGAAAAATGTATATAAAAATAAACACAAAGAAATAAAGATAATATTAACAAAAAAACAGCAGTAATATTACAGGATAATTTTATTGATTATTATTCCGTAATTTTTCCCGCTGTAAATAATAAAAATATTTTACATTAAAAATAAAGATATTTAAAATAATTTATAATTTAAAAAACCGTTTTTTATTTTAAAGTTTTTAAAAATAAAGTTTTATCTAAGTCCGAAAGTGGAAATTGTATAAACGAAATTGTCATTATTTCCTTTTTCCAGCTTCCATTTACCGTCTTCTTTTTTCAGATTAACTTCTATTGTTCTGTCTTTATATGTTAATTTTTCATTTTTAAATTTATCTATAAAAAATTTCGCTTTCATTTCCTTAATTTTTATATCGGCATCAATTTCGGCTTGTGTTTTTCCTTCCTGTTCAGCCTTAGCTATTACAGGAGACATCAGTTTTATATATTCGTCCATCCACGGAGTTATATCGGGAACTGTTATTGTCGTATTTATAACGGCATTGTTTCCTTTTACTTCAACTTCATTTATTTTGTAAGTTATTTTTTCAAAACCGCCTTTCATAGGTTCGGCATCATTTGAATTGAAAATATTATTTAATTTTTCCACTTCGAGAGTATTTCCCGATTGTATCTGTTTCATAACCTTTTCATACTCAGTCTGAGGAGAATTTCCATTACTACAGTTTATAATAAACAAAAATACACTTAACAACAGAATAAATATTTTTTTCATTTTTTACCTCTTTCTTTAATTTTTCATATATTATACAGGGTCTTTCATTATATTTCATGTATTACTATATAAGAATTTCCTTTGTATAAAAAGAAGAACCGTTTTAGAAATATTTTAAAATCAGATTTTTTATAATTTCAGTGATACTTTATTTTGAAAATTGAAAAAGTCCGGAATATGAATGATTACTGAAAATAAAGAAAATCTTCCTTGATAAATTAAAAGAAAACAGGTATAATATTTATGGAAAATAAAAATAAATAACTGAAAGGACAGAAAAGATGAAAAAGAAACCTGTAGTTTTAATAATTTTGGACGGTTGGGGAATGAACCATCATAAGGAACAGGTAGATGCTGTAAGAATGGCACATCCTGTAAATTTTGAAAAATACAGAAAAGAATATCCATATACTGAATTAAGGGCAGACGGGGAGTTTGTAGGATTGCCTGAAGGGCAGTTCGGAAATTCCGAAGTGGGGCATTTGAATATAGGAGCAGGAAGGGTAGTGTATCAGCTCCTGCCCAAGATTACAAAGGAAATTAGAGAAGGATTGATTTTAGACAATAAACCCCTTTCGGATATTATGAATAAGACAAAGGAAAACGGAAAAGCACTGCACATAATGGGACTGATGTCGGACGGGGGAGTCCACTCTCATATTAATCATATAATAGGATTAGTCGATATGGCTAAGAAAAAAGGGTTAACGGAAGTTTATGTTCATGCATTAATGGACGGAAGGGATACTCCGCCTGAAGGAGGAGCGGAATATCTTGCTCAAATGGAAAACGCTTTAAAGGAAATAGGAATAGGTAAACTTGCTACGGTTGTAGGAAGATATTATGCAATGGACAGGGATAATAACTGGGACAGAACGGAACTTGCCTATAATGCACTGTTTTCAGGTGAAGGAGAATTGTTCTCAAGTTCGGATGAAGCCATAAAAAATTCTTATGCCAATGAAATAACCGATGAATTTGTAAAACCTGCAAAAATAGTAGGGGAAGGAGCTCCGATAGGTATAATAAAGGAAGGAGACGGAATAATATTTGCAAATTTCAGACCTGACAGGGCAAGACAGCTGACAAGAGCAATAATAGAAGAAAAATTTGAAGGATTTGAGAGAAAGGTTCATCCTGAAGTAAATTTTGTGTGTATGGCACAGTATGATTCTACATTTGATGTTCCTGTAGCTTATCCGCCGCAGAAAATAGTAAACGGTTTCGGTGAAATTGTATCAAAAGCGGGACTTGTCCAGATAAGAACTGCTGAAACTGAAAAATATGCACACGTTACATTCTTTTTCAATGGAGGAGTCGAAGAGCCTTATCCGGGAGAAATAAGACTTCTTTCTGATTCTCCTAAGGTTCCTACTTATGATTTGCAGCCTGAAATGAGTGCCTATAAAGTAAAGGACAGACTTCTTGAAGAACTTGACAAAGGCGGAGTGGATACGGTTATACTCAATTTTGCAAATCCTGACATGGTAGGGCATACAGGAATAGTTGATGCGGTAATAGCTGCCTGTCAGGCAGTGGATAACTGTACAGGGCAGATTGTAAATAAAGTATTGGAAATGGACGGAGCCGTGCTGATAACGGCAGATCACGGAAATGCCGATTTACTTGTCGACCCTGAAACAAATGCACCTTATACTGCACATACGGTAAATCCGGTACCGTTTATACTCATTACGAATGATATGAAAGACGTAAAATTAAGAAATGACGGTAAACTTGCAGATATAACGCCGACAATGCTGGATTTGCTCGGGTTGGAAAAACCTTCGGAAATGGACGGAGAAACATTAATAGTGAAGTAGACTATATAGGTTGAAACTGCTTTTCATAAGTTAAAAATAGCTAAACATCTGAAATTAGATTATACTAAAAATTATCCTAAATATAATGATAATTTTATAATAACATCGGAGGCTTTAAGTAATATATTATTTTTTGTAAACAGTTTCAGAAATATATGTGCACATAATGAAAGATTATACAATCACAAGTATACTAATAATAGAATTAATACTATAATTATGCACGGATTTTATCGTTTAAACTTTAAATACAGTATTTTTGATTTAATA
>JAUNKI010000149.1:2344-4051 GCA_030532815.1 Leptotrichiaceae bacterium | reverse complement strand
TACAGGAAGCAAAGCCGGAACGGTCATTTTTCCTTTCTCTTGTAGGAATGTCACGCGATGAAACTCATACATTGCTTAAAAAAGTTCAGGAGAGCAGGTTTAGGGGTCTGACCGAATTAAACCTGTCCTGCCCGAATCTGCCGGGTAAACCTCAGATAGCGTATGATTTTGAAACAACTGAAACTCTTTTAACGGAAATATTTGAATATTTTAAAAAACCGTTGGGAATAAAGTTGCCTCCATATTTTGATATTGTTCATTTTGATCAGGCTGCAAAAATTTTCAATAAATTTCCTTTAACTTTTATAAACTGTGTAAACAGTATCGGTAACGGTTTGGTAATTAGTGACGAACATACTGTTATTAAACCGAAAAACGGATTCGGAGGAATAGGAGGAGAATATATTAAGCCTACTGCCCTTGCAAATGTTCATGCTTTTTATCAAAGACTGAACCCGTCTATTAGGATTATAGGAACAGGAGGAATTTTAAGCGGGAGAGACGCTTTTGAACATATTTTGTGCGGTGCTTCCATAGTGCAGGTCGGGACTGCCCTTCAGAAAGAAGGACCTGAAATTTTTAAACGTTTAAATGAAGAGCTGAAAGCTATAATGAATGAAAAAGGTTATGAAACAATAGAAGAATTCAGGGGGAAATTAAAGTATTTATAGCTTTTGTAAAAAAGGTTGGACGAAAAAACAGTTTTTTACGCTTTTTTTGAAAAAAAAGCTTCGCAAAAAACAATTCAACTCAAACTTTACTATACTTAAAAATACCAGTTCGCTGTAAAAACAAAAAGGATGTTTTTACGACGCTCACTATACGTATTTTTCACATAGTAAAATTTGAACATTGAAGAGAACTAAAAGATAAAGAAACGGTTTTAAAATAAAAGTATATATAAATTGTAGTAGTAATATATACTTAAATTACAAGTAAAATCCCAACATTCAAATTATTTCAACGAAAAAAATACAGAAATGAGCGTAAAGAAAAATCACTGTTTGAGCGTAGCAAGTTTGTGATTTTTTAGTGAATGGAGTGTTTTTGAGTTAGAAATAATTTGAGTTGGTAGTTTTTTGTCAAACTTTTTTTCAAAAAAGTTTGGAGAACTCTAAGCATAATTAATATTTTGAGGTTAAAAAATTTTGTAGCCGATAGCAGGAGTGTGAGGGCAGTAATGAGCCCTCACGGAAAGAAATCTGTAAAATTGTCAAAAATCGTGTATTATCCTCCTATTATTACTTTAAATCCCTTATTTTCAATATATTCTTTTATTTTTTCCATTTTTTTCTTTTCAGGAATTTTAATGTTTTGCAGTTCATATGTTCTTCCAAGCATTTCGTATTTTGAAATTCCGTAGTTATGATAAGGAAGAATATGAATTTCCTTTATTTTGTATTCACTAATAATTTCCAATATATTATTTATATTTTCCATATCATCGGTATATCCGGGAATGTAGGGAAATCTCGGAATAACCTTATTTTTTTTTACGGCTTCGATAAAATTTTTCTTTATTACTGTAAAGCTTCCTTTTAATATTTTTAATGATTTTTCATTATCAGTTATTTTTAAGTCAAAAAAAACAGTGTCTGTATAAATCAGAATTTTTTTCAAAATTTCGGTTTTTCCATAACCGCATGTTTCTATTGCCGTATTTATCATGTTTTCTTTTAATTCTTTCAAAAGTTCTGCGGCAAATTC
>JAUNKI010000149.1:0-2334 GCA_030532815.1 Leptotrichiaceae bacterium | reverse complement strand
GCCAGTATTTCCCCTCCTGACAAAGTTACTCCTCCGCCTGAAACATTAAAAAATATTTCATCTTTCAGGACTTCTTTTACAATTTCATTTACGGTGTACCATTTACCGGCAGTTGTTATTTTCCCATTTAGACTGTTTTTCATCTGTTCAGGATAAAAGTTCTGGGATTCGGGATTTGAACACCACGGACATCGTAACGGACAACCTTTAAAAAATACAGTTGTTCTTATTCCGCCGCCATCATTTAAGGAATATCTCTGTATATTGAATATTAATCCTTTTTTTATATTATCAGCCATTGATTACGGTATACACCTCTTTTCTTTTTGGATAAAACAAAGCTTTACAGCTGATGTTCAGTTCTATGTATAATGTCGTCCTGTATTTTTCTGTTCAGTTCACTGAAAAAAGCACTGTAACCTGCTACTCTTACTACAAGATTTCCATATTTTTCAGGTTCTTTCTGAGCCTTTTTTAATGTCGCCGCATCAATTACATTAAACTGTATGTGAGTGAGTTTTAATTTCATATAGGCGTAAATAAAGTCTACAAATTTATTTATACCTTCTTCAGTTTTTAACGTTCCCGGACTTAATTTTATATTCAGCAGACTTCCGTTTGTCAAAAGAATATTATCCAGTTTACTCAGACTTTTCAGTACTGCAGTAGGACCGAATATATCTCTTCCGAACATAGGTGAGAGTCCTCCGTCTGCCAACTGTTCCCCTGCATATCTTCCGTCAGGTGTAGCTCCGACAACTTCCCCTAAAGGTATATGAGCCGAAACTGTGTAGGAGCCGGGGATAAACATTCCTCCTCTTGAATTTGAGTGTTTTTCAACTTCTTTACAATAATATCTCAATATTTCCGCACTTATGCTGTCCACTTCGTCAATATCGTTTCCGTATTTGGATTCGTCATTTATAAATTCGTTTCTGACCTGCTCATATTTCCCCTTATAATTGTTTTTTAATATTTCCAGAAGTTCTCTGTAAGTGTATTTTTTACTGTCAAATACAAATTTCTTTATTATTGTCAGAGAATCACATAAATTAGGGAGACCTATTCCCTGAACCCCTGAAAAATTATATCTTGCACCTCCTGCTGTTATGTCTTTGCCTTTTTTCTGACAATCCTTTACAAGTGTGGACAATAGAGGTACAGGAGCGTATTTTTTATGTCCTTCGTCTACAATGTTACTTCCTTCAGTCATTAATTTTACATAATGAGAAATTGAGCTTTTTATATCTCCGATAATTTTTTCCATATTTAAATTTATAGTATTTTCGTTGTCATAAATAACTTTTTCCATAATTTTCAGAATATTTAACATAGCTATATCATGTAATCCGTATGTTTTTCCCGGAATGGATAGTTCTACACAGCCTACTACGGAATAATCCCTTGCGTCTTCCAGTGAGACTCCTCTTGATAAAAAAGAGGGGATTACAACTTCATCATTGAATAACTGAGGAATACCGGTTCCGAGAGCTATTGTCTCACATGTTTTTTTAATAAATTTTTTCGGTTCCATATCATTTACCCTGACACCGAGATTAGGCTGAGGAAGTTTTATATCCTGATATGCTTCAAGACACAGGTATGACAGTTCATTTACTGCTGACTGACCGTATATTGTCAAGCCTCCTAAAAGAGCTGTATAACCTGAAGGAAAACCTGCAAAGAATTTTGCACTATGTTCACTTCTAAGTAGTACTACATCATTTGTCTTTATATAAAATGCTTCAAGATATTCCTTCAGTTTTTCCCTGCTTTCTCCTTTTTCAATATCCTTTTTATAATAAGGGTATAAATACTGATCTATTCTTCCAAGGGAAATTGAGCTTGCATTGGATTCCATTTGAAGAATTATGCTTGTATACCACAGGAGCTGTAATGCTTCATAAAAACTTTCAGCAGGCTCTGTTGCCACTTTTTGGGAAATTTCCGCTATAATTTTCAATTCTTCTTTTCTTATGTCATTTTTTTCATATTTTGCCATTTCTTCGGCTAAATTTCCGTATCTTTTAATATGATTTACGGCTGCTTTCAGAACTATGGCTGAAGCTTTGAAAAATTCATTTTCAGGATTTTTCGACAGTTTTTCTTCAATTTCCTTTCTGATTTTTCCGTATCCTTTCTGAAGGACAGTTTCAAAGTCGGGAATAATGTGCCCCTGACCTTTGTCAGTTTGATTCAGGTTAACTATTTTTTCATTGACGGCTTTTCTTATATATTGGGGAATTACGTCATTTAAAGAATCTTTCAGGGATTTTCCTGCCCAATAAGGATAAAGCATTTCTGAAAATACTTTTTTGTCTTCTTCTTTAAATA
>JAUNKI010000148.1:733-4101 GCA_030532815.1 Leptotrichiaceae bacterium | reverse complement strand
TCAGTTTTTTCCACACTGCACATACATACTGACAGTAAAGTCATTATTATAATTATTATTTTTTTCATTTTTCCTCCTGCTTTTCAATGATTTTAAAATATATTAAAATTAATCTATAAAAAAGCTCTCAATTTTTCCTGAGAGCTTTTTCATAATTTTTATATTGTTTAAAAAATTCAGCGGCTTCACAGGTACAGTTTATTATATCAGAAATAAGCCTGTACCTTTTCAAAATAGCACAAACTTAACTACCTGTGATGATGTGTCAACAACAATCCTCCGAATTTTTTCATTTTAAATCTCCTTATTAATTTTAATATATTTTATTTATTAAGTATAGCTTTTATTTGTTTAAAAGTAAAATATATTTTTTAAAGATTTTCTATATATATTATATATCATTGAAAATAAAAACTCATATTTGAATATATTACATAAGAACCGTTGAAGCAAATTCATTCCCTGTGTATATTGAAACCTGTCGCCTGTTTAGTTGCCATTATGGTAATATCCGATATCTGGACATGCTCAGGCTGATTTGCAGCGTATAATATTGTATCTGCTATATCTTCAGGAGTCAATGCCTTA
Organism: Leptotrichiaceae bacterium; assembly: GCA_030532815.1. Classification (GTDB taxonomy): domain Bacteria; phylum Fusobacteriota; class Fusobacteriia; order Fusobacteriales; family Leptotrichiaceae; genus Pseudoleptotrichia. Next base: position 3,513 of record JAUNKI010000148.1, on the reverse strand, counting down.
ATTCCCTTATAAACATTTTCGGCTCTCTTTTTATCTCCGTGAAATCTGACTTCACTGAAATCCGTTTCCACAATTCCCGGCTGTACTGTTGTTACTTTTATATTTTTATCCATTACATCTATTCTTATACCGTCACTTAAAAATCTCACCGCCGCTTTTGTAGCACAGTAGACCGCTCCATTTCCGTAAGAGTAAAGTCCTGCAGTGGAGCCTATATTTATTATATGTCCCGAATTTTCCGTAACAATATTCGTGATAACTTCCCTTGTAACATATAAAAGTCCTTTTACATTGGTATTCAACATTACTTCCATATCATTTATACTGTATTCATGAAATTTTTCCATTCCCAATGCAAGTCCCGCATTATTAATAAGAACATCAATTTTTCCCGATTTTTTTATAATTTCTTTTACAGTATTTACAACATTTTCATAAATTGTCACATCAAGTCTGTATGTATGAACTTCGACACCATATTTTTCTTTAATGTCTCTTTCTATTTCATCCAGTTTTTCCTTTCTTCTTGCACATAATATAAGGTTATCCCCGTTTTTTGCAAAAGAATGTGCCGCTGCTTTTCCTATACCGCTTGAAGCACCTGTAATAAATACATTTCTTTTCATCGATTACCTCCGATTTTAATAAAATTAAATATAATTAGTCATATCAAGAAGTTTATACTCGTATCCCATATTCTCAAATAAATTTTTTCTGTATATTATTGATTTATATGAAGTTTTTCCTGAAAAATTATTTATATTATTAATATCTATAAGTATTTTCGCCTTACTTTCATTTTTATCTTTAACGGCATATTCCAGAGTAAATCCGCCGATTTTGTAGTTTTTCACTATTTCATCGTTTTCTCCTGGTTTCACTTCATTTTTTATAATATTTATAATTTTTCTGTTCATATCGGTAATATCTTCATACGGAATTCCGGTATATTTCATTTTATTTCCTGACAAAATATCAAGAATTCTGTTTTCCTTATCCGTATCATTTTCAGAAACGGCTTTGGCATAATTCAGATAAGCGTAAAATATTCCCTTCCCGTTATTTCCGTTCTTTTCAATTTCACTTTCCCAACTTTCCGTATTTTCATCGGGAATTGACGTAAACACTGCAAATTTGTATTTTGCCCTTGTTATAAGAACATTCAGCAGCTTGTATCCTTTCTGTTGATTGTTTAAAGGACCGAAATTCTGTATAAATTTCCCTTCTTCACTTTTTCCGAATGTTGTGGACAGTATCATTACGTCCCTTTCATCTCCCTGTACATTTTCTAGATTTTTTATAAACATATTATTTTCAAGCAGTTCATTATATCTGTTTTTCGTTTGTTCATTGTCATTTTCCCTTAAATAGGCACTTATCCTGTTTACTATATTATTTTTCTGTTCCAGATTCAATGTAACGATACCTACACTCGGTAATTTACCGTCTATAATAACTTTATTCCCGAATATGTATTCAATAATTCTGTCCGCTTCGTTATCATTTTTTCTTCCTTTGTATATTCCGTCTACTTTGTAATATTCTATCGGTGTGTAGTCTTTTCTGGCAGGCATGGGAACAAGTCTTGAATCATAAAACGCCGCATTTGAAAAATTAATTAATTTAGGGTGTTTTGACCTGTAATGAAAATCCAGATAGGACATTTCCGTATCATTATTCAGATTATTTACATAATCAAGGAGAGATTCACTGTCGGCTAAAAATAAGTCTTCCTCATCTGCTTCTTCTTCACCTGTATTCTGCTGTTCCATTTCCGCACCGAAATAGTTTGAAGGAGGCATCTGATGTATATCTCCCGAAACAATTTTATATTTTCCCCTTATTAATGCAGGTAAAATTTCTTCCAGTTTCAGTTGACTCGCCTCATCAAACACTACCAAGTCGAAAATTCCTTCTTCCAATGGGAAAACTGCACTGCACGTATTGGGGTCGGTCATAATAATAGGAAACATATCCTTAAAGAATTTCATATCGGTTTTTACAATTTCTCTTAATGTATTTATTTTCCCATATTTTGAATTTTTTCTTAAATTATAGAGCATTTTTATGTTTTCACTTTTATTTATAACAGTTAATGTCCTTTTTCTTATTTCATTCCAATATTTTTTAATTCTGTATCTCTGTGTTCCTGTTATATAACTGTCACTTTCAATTAATTTGGGAATACTTACACTGAAATCCTTATATTTTTCATTTTTTATGTTACTGTTTTGAAGTAATGAATAATAATAACTGTTTAATAAAAATTCATTTTTCTCATTTATATTTATATTGTTTTTTTCTGCATAATCTAAAAAATTATTTATAAACGCTTTATCTTCCTGAGAAATTTCGGTATTTTTCTTTTCATCGATAAAATGTATAAATTCCATTTTATTATTTATTATTTCATTCAATATATCCGAAAATTTTTCCAATTCCTTTAAATATGTTTCATAATCATATTTAGTAAATTTTTTTTCCGTATACTTTCCGTTATAGTCATCTATTTTTTTTGAATAGGAATAAATGTCATTCCATGCATTTTTTATTTCTCTTATTTTTATATTGAAAATTGAAAACAATGAAACTTTAAGTTTATTCGTACCGAAATAATTTTTAAATTCATCACCGTATTTTTTCAGATTTTCACTTATAAATAAAATCAGTTTTTTCAAATTTTCCAAAATATCTGAAGTTTCACTGAAAAATATTTCATAAGAAGATATTTTTTCAAAATTTTTATTGTATATTTCCTCAAATTTTTTTAAATTATTTTT
>JAUNKI010000148.1:0-723 GCA_030532815.1 Leptotrichiaceae bacterium | reverse complement strand
TGTCCCTATTTTTGATAAAAGAATATCAATTCTGTCCAAAATTTTATAAATACTATTTATACTGTTTTTCTGTGTATCTATATAATAGGAGTTTTCATAATTTTTGCCGTCCAGATATTTGAGTATTGTATCATTCATATTCATATTACTGTCGGATTTTAAGGCTGTTCCTAATTTATCCTGATGTTCATTGTATCTTTTTTTGAGTTCCTTATACTCATTTACTGTATATTCGTATTTTGCCTCGTCATACTGTTCCGTTTTAGGAAATTTTTCTTCCAGCTCCCTTACTCTTTTTACAATCTGCCTTCTGTCAGATGTAGGATTACTCAGCATTGCCGCCAAATCTCCTAATCCCAGTTCGGACAGTTTTTCATAAATTACGTCAAGAGCCGTTTTTTTCTCACATACGACAAGAATATTGGCACCGTTTTCAAGGGCATTTGTTATAATCGCTGTCAATGTCTGGCTTTTTCCCGTGCCGGGAGGTCCCTGTATAATTTTATACTGTGTGTCCGTTAATGTTTCCACAACGTTCTGCTGACTGGGATCAGTTGAAACTGAGCTGTTTTTATTCAGCTGAAAATCGTCCCTATCTGAAACATTAAATCTGAATTTTTCAAAATTTTCTCTTAAATTATTAAGGTCCTGTATAATTCCTTCATTCTGCCTTTTAAAAAGACCCAGTACCCCACCATAAAATATAAAGGGACTTTCTCCTGC
>JAUNKI010000147.1 GCA_030532815.1 Leptotrichiaceae bacterium | reverse complement strand
ATTATCGCCATACTTTTTCCTTTAAACTCTTGTTTTACTAATTATACCATATACACGAGATTTTTTCAATTTTCCACAGCAATTCTATATTTTATTCTATGAATTTTATAATTTTTTCTTCATTTTAATTACTCGACTGATATTTTTTCAGCCCCACATGCCATATTTTATAAGTTACAATAGTGAAAATAATAATAAAAATGACATACCAAAACATATTCGTTATATTTACTTTTCCTCTTATAATATCCACAGGCAGATTTATGGCAGTCAGTGTCGGCAGTACCCACATTAAAAGAAACTGAAGCCACTTAGGATAAATTGCTGCAGGTCTCGTAGAATTTTCCATTAAAGTTTCAGGTATCCATACAAGGGCATCTGACTTTTCCTTCCAGAAAGAGACCATGACTAACAAATAGTTAATTAAAAATATAAACCAGATTCCCATAAGTACGAACAAAATATATAACAGTATTTGTATTAAACTCGAATTCCGCTTTGAAATAATCCAACCTTGAACAGCTATTCCCAGTACTATGTTGACAATACTCGGAAAATCGGTTCTATACAGGGCATAATACCAGAAAGAATTCAGAGGACGCAAAATAATATAATCCAGATTCCCGTCAATTATAGTATTAGACAGATTTGAAACTCCCCATATAAATATAAGATTATAGCTATACTGTATAATTGAAGCCGTTGTAACCAGACTGAAATAATCCCATTTTGTCCAGCCTAATATGTTGTCAGTATAATTAAAGTAAATCACTCCCGCAAACATTTCTATTATATAAAATAATAATCCGAAAACTATGATAAGTATAGAAGTCGTTCTATAAATTAAAACCTGCTGTATACTGTTTGCAAACATTGTCCTGTATACTCTTAAATTCATAATTACGCCCCCATTCCTTCATATCTTTTCAACCCTGCTTTAAAAGCCGCTCCGTAAGCCATTTTAAATATTATTCCCCATATAATTACAGAAATAATATAAATAAACATTTCTTCATGGGAAAAAACATCCTGAATAGAACGGATGGAAATATATCCTACAAGAGAAAAGGGATTGTATTTTACTATATTATAAATTTTTTCAGGCAGCAAGTTTAAAGGAAAATGCACTCCCGAAAAAAGAAGATATATCCCTATAAGTATTATCTGAACAGGCCATATCTCAATCAGCCAGAAACCTATAGTGGATACAAAGGAAATTATATAAAAAAACATTATGAAACATAAAATAATAAATATTATAACTTCCATAAAATAAAGCGGACTTTTAAAATTTCCTGTAATTCCCCAGAAAATAACAGCTGATAAATAAATAGTCAAAGGAAAGAAAAGTCTTCCTGTAAATGTTGCAAAACTTTCTCCCAATAGGTTTATAGGTCTTAAAAGAAGTGTTGTCAGTTTGCCTTTATATATCCGCATTCCTAATTCTCTCATATGTACGAAAGTAAATACATACCCTGTTAAATTTACTAAAATCATATATGTAAGCATCTGCTGTCTGTCGTAATTTCCCACTTTATTACCGGATATTGAATTATATATCTTGTCCCATAAAAAATAAAACATAAATATAGGAATCATTTTTGATATAAAAACAACAAAAACATTAAACTTATACTGTAATCTTATTGTGATTTGATTTAGAGCTATAATAAAATATTTTTTCAATTTTCTTCTCCTCCGGTTTCCGTTTCCGGATTTTTTCCACTGAATAGCCTGAAAATAATCTCTTCCAATTCAGGAGTATTTTCTTTTATGGAAATTATATTTTCCAAATCCAGATTTGAAATTTTACTATTTTCATTTTTTCCGTAAACTTCAAAAATATTTTTTTCCAGTTTTTTCACAATAAAATCACTATTTTCAAACGGAAGTTCATCTTTCTTACTTTCTACAATATAAGTTTTTCCTCTTACAAATTTTTTCTTCAGTTCCTCAATAGGTAAATCAAAATGTTTTTTACCTTTTAAAATAATGATTACCCTTTCACATAACTTTTCAATATCTTTCATATAATGACTTGTTAAAATTATTGTAGTATTTTCAGTTTTATTAATTTCCGACAAAAAATCATATACTGCGTATTGACTCGTTATGTCAAGTCCTATTGTCGGTTCATCCAAAAACAGAATCTGCGGTTTATTTATCAATGAGCAGACAAGTTCAAATTTTATCCTTTCACCGAGAGAAAGTTTCCTTACGGGAATAAATACTTTTTCTTTTAAATTCAACAGTTCAAGTAACTTTTCAAGCCTTGCATCAAAATCCGCTTTATTTATATCATAAATTTCCTTCAGCATTCTCAGTGTTTCCATTGAAGGCAAATCCCATATAAGCTGACTTTTCTGTCCCATTACTACACCTATATTTTTTAAATATATTTTTTCCTTCTTATAAGGCTCTGTTCCTAAACAACTCATTTCTCCCGATTTGGCTTCTAAAATTCCTGTCAGTAATTTTATTAAAGTCGTTTTACCCGCTCCGTTAGGACCGAGTAATCCGACTATTTCACCTTTGTTTATTGATATGTCCACATTTATTACAGCTTCAGCTTTTTTGTGCTTTCTTTTAAAAAAATCTTTTAAAGTCCCTTTCAAACCCGAACTTTTTTCATATGTTTTATACCAGTAATTTAATTTTTCACATTTTATTATTTCTTCTGTTTTCTGCTTTCCGTATATTGACATCTTTCTCCTCTCTTCTGTCAATATTTATGCTTTTAGAGAGATTGTATTGCCTTTGTTAACGGAGGTATAACCTGTTTTTTCCTTGAAACTACTCCTTTCAGAATTACAAGATTATTTTCAACTTTAACATTAAAAGCTTTTTCCGTTATATCGTTTCCCTCTCCTGCAATTATTCCAGTTGAATCATTTGACAGAATATTAGTTACTATAAACAGGAAAAATTTTAAACCGTCTTTTGAAATAATATTATTCATTTCATTGATTAATTTTTCCTTTTTCATTAAAATTTCTTCCTCATTTACTGTATTAACCTGTGCCACTCCTACTTTTATACCGTCTATTTCAAATATTTTCATATCCATATTGAGCAGCTCAGCTTCAGTTTTTCCGCCTAAAGCCGTTCCTGCCTTGAGCATTTCAAGACCATATTCCTGAGGATTTACTTCTGCAATTTCCCCGAGCTCTTTTCCCGCTTTTACATCACATTCAGTACATGTGGGAGATTTAAACAGAAGAGTATCGGAAATAATGGCACTCAGCATCAGTCCTGCCGTTTCTTTTGACGGAGTGAGATTTTTCTCCTTAAACATATTAAAAATAATTGTAGCCGTACATCCTACAGGAGACATTCTTACCGTAAGAGGTTCATCTACATTGAAATTTGAAATTCTGTGATGATCTACAAGTTCCAGAACTTTAGCTTCTTCAAAACCGTCAGCTGTCTGTGTTCTTTCATTGTGATCCACAAGAATAATTTCTTTTCCTGCAACATTTTCTACCAATTCAGGTTTCTTCACTTTAAAATAATCCAGTACAAACTTCGTTTCTTCATTAATTTCTCCCAATCTTACAGGTTTTACATTTTTTCCGAGTTTTCCCTTTAATTCGGCATAGGCTATTGCTGAGCAGATAGTATCCGTATCCGGATTTTTATGCCCAAAAACTAATATTGACATTGTTATCCCTCCTAATAATATTTTTTTCCGTACAGGTGCTGTTCCCAAGTTAAAAACTCTTTTCCCCTAATAAATGATATATTTTTCAAATTATAAATTACCGTTTTCAGAATTCATATAAAAAATATCGAATATCTGAATAGAAAAGTACATTTTTCCGACTTATAAAACAGAACCCAACTGTCAATTCAAATTTTTTTACATTCAAAATTTTGAATATTAATTTTACTTATAATAATTTTATTATACCAGATTTTACATACTTTTTTAATATTTTCTGCAAACTCTGATTTTATAGTACTTTAATTTCTTAATTTTTTAAAATTATATCTAGACATTTTTCACAGTTTTGTTATTTTCTTAATATAATATTTTAGTATACTGATTCAATTTTTTGTTTTTCTGTATCCTTATTAAAAAAATAATAGACAAATATTTTAAAAGTCAACATCTAAATTCAGATTTTTTTGATTTTAGATTATTGAATATTTTCAAATTAAATTTGAAGTTTAAATTTCTAAAAAAAACTATTAGATAAATTAGAAAAAAAAGCAGACTGAAATTTTTCATGTTTCATGAATTTGTTTCATC
>JAUNKI010000146.1 GCA_030532815.1 Leptotrichiaceae bacterium | reverse complement strand
AATATTTTCAGTTGTATCATAATAAATAATGTATCCTGATATTTCTTCCGATTTGCCTTCAGTTAGACAATAAACGGAGTATCTGCTGTTATTTAAAATGTCGGAAAAGTATTTTTCGCCCGCTTTGTCAGGAAAAAGTTCATTATGTATTTCTGTGAGTATTCGGGACAGTTTTTTTATAGGACTGTCGTATTCGTTTATGTCTATAATTTTATACATATAAATAAATCCTGAATTTAGAGTAATCCCAATCTGTTCAGAGGCCACCATCTGAACAGAAGATTTCCCTTTATTCTGTTTTCGGCAGTATAGCCGAAATATCTGGAATCCAGACTGTTCAAAGTGTTGTCACCCATAGTCACATAATAATTCTGATCAAGGGTAAATGTTTCTCCGTTCAGAAGTTTCATAAACAGTTCATCATTATATTTAAAATCAAGTATGGGAAGTAGAAGTTCATCTCTTCCTTCAGCTTTCAGTATAAATGTATAATATGTACCGTAATTTTCATTTCCTATAATTTCCTTAAAATTACTTTTTGTATTTATCTGACTTAAAAACTCTTCTGATGTTAAAGTTCTGAAAGTTCCGTCTTCTCCCAATTCTATAAGTTTATCCAGTTTAACTTTGTCTCCTTTTTTAGGAATGTATATTTTACTGTCTCCTAAAATACCTTCTGCCGAATATTCTCTCACACTCAGACTATCTTCGATTTTATCATTCAGATATATTTTGCCTAATTTTCTCTGGGAAGCTCTCCCGTTAATTTCCACATCGAGAGATTTATCAATTTTTATCTGCATCGTCTGTCCTGCAGCCCCTACAACCCTTTTCGTATACATTATTTTATCTGTTATAGGTTCTTTGAATGCTACGATATCTCCCACTTTAGGCAAAGTAAATCTGTATTTTATCATGTTGGCGAAAACTCTGTCCTGTACTTTTATTGTAGGTTCCATTGAACCTGTAGGTATTACGTAATTTCCGAGATAAAATGTCTGAATGAGCAGCACAAGAACAACTGCGGTTATAGCCGTATCCATTCTTGCAAATGCTTTTCCCAACGTACTTTGGCTTCTTTTTTCAATTTCCACCAGTTCTTTTCTTGCTTCTTCGGCATCTTTTCCGGTTTCCTTTCTTATTCTTTCCACTTCTCTGCTGAATTCGCCATCTTTACTCTCGTTTCTTACAGTGGATTCGGTAATTCTGTTTTTTGCAGGTTTTCTGTATAAAAATATTAACGGAACAGAAAGTACCATAGTTATGAAAAGATAAATATAAAAATTCGTGTCCAGAATGTTGAACATCAGTTTTCCTAAGAAGAGCATTACCAAATTGGCAAGGAATATCCATTCATGTTCTCTTCTTATTATGAGAAACAGAAGGTTTAATATAAACATTCCGTATATTCCCCAGATTTTAAGCCTGATTACCGGATCAGGCGTTCTATCCACAATGAAAAAGAAAACTCCTGCTGTGATTATTCCTATTATTGTTATAACATTTCCGAGTCGGACTCTTTTCTTTTCAGCTTCATCTCCTACGGAAATTTTTTTCAGTATCTCATCCTCTTTTTTTCTTATAAAGCCGACGACCTGCTTTTCCCTTATGAAGAAATATAAGAGAATTAATGAAGTTATTAAATAAAATATCCCCCATAATATTGTATTCATTGTATTTTCCTTTCTATAAAACAGAAAAAGCTAGCATTTGCTAGCTTTTAGCTACTTTCTGATTTCTTTAATTCTAGCAGCTTTTCCTGATAAGTTTCTTAAATAATATAATCTTGATCTTCTTACTTTTCCTATTCTCTTAACTTCTATTTTTTCTATTAACGGAGAATTGATAGGTATAATTCTTTCTACACCTACTCCTGAAGATACTTTTCTTATAGTGAAGTTTTTAGCTACTCCGCCACCGGAAACTCTTATAACTACACCTTCGAACACCTGTATTCTCTCTTTATTTCCCTCTTTTACCTTATAGTGAACAGCTATTGTGTCCCCTGATTTAAATTGAGGTATATCGGATTTTAAGTATTCTTTCTCTACCAGTTCGATTAATTTCTCTTTCAAGAAATTCACTCCCTTCTTTACGCGATATTCTTTTTATCTCTCCTGAAACACAATATCAGTATCAACAATAAAAGCGGAATACCCTTTTTCATATACGTGATATGTTATCATATTTTTATATTTAATGTCAAGTAAGGAAGGGAAAAAAATTATATTTCCTTAAACTGTTTTGAAGGATTTGCCGTTATCTTCACATTCCGTATATTTTTTCATACTTTTAAAGGCTTTATAGGAACTTTCGACGTTTGTTTTACAATATAAAAAATATGTAAAATGGTAATGTAAAATATTTTTTATTATCGAGTCTTTTTGAGCTTCAGTAAAATTTGAAATTTCCCTTTTTGTAATAATTATAATTTAAAATTTAAAAAATTTAGAAAAAACCAATTTTTTTTTAGCGGAATTATGGGAGTTTTGTCAGTAAATACAATTGTTTGAGAGGAAAAATGAGAAATTTGACTTTTTAAGAGTAGATGGAGTAGGATATAATTGCAGAATGGAAATAAATTGCAGAAAATAAAAAAACAATAGGAGGATTTCTTATGAAAAAATTATTATTATTAGGGGCATTAATTTTAAGTGTCAATGCATTTTCAGCAATATCTATTGTAGGACCCAGCACTAATCTTAATGTTGGGCAGAATATAAGCGGAAATGGAAGTTACAGTTTAGGAGCAGGTGCTAATACAATGACTATAACCGGGACAAGTATGGTTACTCCGGGAATTAAATTTGCAATTATGTCTAACAGTTCTTTAACTATAGTTAACGGAGCGGGTGTTACAGTAACGACTATAAACGGACCTGCAACAGTAAGTGTAGTTTCAGCGTTGGATGCGAATGTAACTGCCGGTACAGTATCATCCGTACTGAATGTACAGCCTGTCGGTACAGGACCGACGCCGACACCACCGTCAACGCCAGGAGGAACAATCATACCTTCATTACCTTCTACACCGGGAGCATCGTCAGCAAAAATTTATATGGCAAGATCAAAAGTGGATCTGGAACTTACCAAAAATATAACTGACAGCGGTTTCAGAAGTCTTGAAAATGCGGGAAACAACGGAGTATCCTTAGATGTTGATTATATCGGAGGAGGAGGACGTTATACCGATAATTCCCAAAATGTAAAATATAATTCAAAAAGTAACGGAGTATCTCTAATAGGCACTAAGAATTTCGGAAACTTTACTTTCGGAGGAGGATTCGGATTTCAGAAATCAAAAGTGAGATATAAGGAAAATTTTGAAAATGTAAAGGAAAAACTGGATTCTTATCAGTTTATGTTAAGCGGAAAGTACAACTTTACTGAAAATGTCGACTTATCAAGTGTGCTGACATATTCCCATAACAGCCATAAGTATGAAGCACCGAACGGGGTAAATATTCAGGGACTGAAATATAATTCAAAAATACTTGATTTTCAGACAAGATTAGGTGCAAAATATGGTGAAAGTAACGGTTATGTCAAGCCTTATGTGGGATTAGGGATAACAAGCGTAAAAGAAGGTGCCATTGAAAAACTTGGAATCGGTAAGGCGTCAGGAACAAGCGGAAATGCTACATTAGGAGTATACGGACAAGTGTCATTGGGAACATCGGTTGATTTATTCGGAAATATGGAATATGAGTATACTTTTAATAAAAAATCCTATCATAGAGAAAGAGAACTCACATCAGGAGGAAAAATAGAAGGACTTGACTATGATGACGGACTGAATTTGGGACTGGGACTGAAATATAAGTTTTCCAAATTTAATGTGACAACAGCTTATGAATTGAACAAGGCAAAAAATAATGTGTTTAAAGTAGGATTCGGAGCAGAATTCTAAAAAAACGGCTAACAATCCTAACTAATTTTATACGGATACTTCACCTGTTTTTATACAGGGAAGTATCTTTTTTAATGGGACGGCTTTATAATAGAAAAATAACTTAAATTATAAAATTTATATATTTTATTATTTTTCTGAAACTACAGTGTGTATGAAAAATGTCAAAATGATTGATTTTTAACGAATATTTTAAAATAATAAATAAGGGAATATCAGTTTTATTATAATTCTGCTAATTTAAAAAATAAAAAAGATACTGAAAATACTGTGGATTTTGAGTTTTCAGGTATACTCCGACAAAAAATAAAAAAATATTATATAAAATAAATTGAAAATTATAAAAAAACACTTGCTTTATTTTGAAAATAAATGTATAATTTTGAA
>JAUNKI010000145.1 GCA_030532815.1 Leptotrichiaceae bacterium | reverse complement strand
GTGTTTTTGAGTTAGAAATAATTTGTGTCGGAAGTTTTTTGGTACAACCTTTTTTGAAAAAAAGTTTGGTATAACGGCAATGAGCCCTCACGGAAAAGAAAGATGTTTTTATGATGCTCACTTTACACATTTTTCACGCTGTAAAATTTGAATGTCGAAGGGAACTGAAATATAAAGAAATGGTTTTTTAAGTGGAAGTGCAGTTAAATTGTAATAGAATATAAACTTAAATTATTAAGTAAAAAATCCGACATTCAAATTATTTCAACGAAAAAAATACGGGAATGAACGTTAAGAAAAATCACTGTCTGAGCGAAGCGAGTTTGTGATTTTTTAGTGAATGGAGTGTTTTTGAGTTAGAAATAATTTGTGTCGGAAGTTTTTTGGTACAACCTTTTTTACAAAAAAGGTTGTATAATATACTCACGGAAAAACATTTGAAAGGACAACTTTTATGAATACAGAAATTTTAGAAGATTTGAATACTTTGGGAATAAACCGTTTAAAGCCCCGTTCAACTTTTTTCGGATATAACACAATGGAAAAAGCTGAAACTGCGAATAGAAATCTGTCACAAGGATTTAAATTATTAAACGGAAACTGGAAATGTCTGTTCAGTGAATACCCTGATAATTTCCCCGAAAAATTTTATTCTCCTGAATTTGATGATACGGAATGGAACACAATATCTGTTCCCTCAAATTGGCAGCTGGAAGGATACGGAGCTCCCCAATATACCAATGTACAATATCCCTTTCCTGTTAATCCACCCCATATACCCCGACTTAATCCGAGTATGGCATATAGAAGAAAATTTTATATATCATCTTCAGATTTGAATAATACCCTGTATTTAAAATTTGAAGGTACAGACAGTGCTTTTCATGTGTGGATAAACGGAAAATATGCAGGTTATAGTCAGGGAAGCCGTATGCCTTCAGAATTTGACATAAGCAAATACGTTACTCTGGGAGAAAATCTTATCTGTGTCCTGGTACATAAGTGGAATGTCTATTCCTACCTTGAAGATCAGGATATGTGGTGGCTGAGCGGTATTTTCAGGGATGTATATATTACTTCAATGCCTGACAGCCACATTTATGATATATTTGCCAAAACTTCCCTTGACGAAACATATAAAAACGGGATTCTTGATTTGGAAGTCGACATTATAAGTAAAAATAGTGTGCAGGATCTGTCTCTGGAAATTTTATTAAAAGAGCGAGCTGAAAATGATTTCCTTATTAAGAAATTTTATAAACTCGATAGCATAACTAAAGTTTACAAAAACAGTACAGAAAAATATAATTTTCATTACAGATTGGAAAATATTTTAAAATGGTCTGCTGAAACTCCTTATTTATATGAATTATATGTTATTCTTAAAGAAAAAGACAATATACTTCAAACAGTTCCTTTAAAAATAGGGTTCAGAAAAATCGAAGTAAAAGACGGTGTTATGCTGTTTAACGGAAAATATATTATGCTTAAAGGGGTAAATCGTCATGAGTCACATCCCTTGTATGGAAGAAATGTTAAAACTGAAGATATGATAAAAGACCTTAAACTGATGAAGGAACATAATATTAATGCCATAAGAACCGCTCATTATCCTGATGATCCGAAATTTTACGATTTATGTGATGAATACGGTTTCTATGTAATAGATGAAGCTGACCTTGAAACTCATGGTTTCGACATTATCGGCAAAAGAAACTTCCTTAATAATCTTGAAGAATGGAAATCTGCATTTATTGACCGTGCTGAAAGAATGGTAGAAAGAGATAAAAATCATCCTTCTGTTGTTATGTGGTCTTTGGGAAATGAGTCAGGTTACGGAAAAAATCATGCAGCTATGGCTGAATATATGAAAAAACGTGATAATAGCCGTCTGATACACTATGAAGGTGAAACGAGGGAAATTTTTGAAACTCATAACGGACTTCCTGACAGAGATCCTGAAAGCTCCGATATTCATTCGACAATGTACACTCCGATTAGCATATTGGAAAAAGTTGCAAAACTCGATTTCCTTAAAAAACCCCATATAATGTGTGAAAATCTCCATGCTATGGGAAACGGTCCAGGAGGAATAAAGGAACTTTGGGAATTAATGTACAGGGAAAAGAGGCTTCAGGGAGGTTTTGTGTGGGAATGGTGTGATCATGGAATTTCACGAATTTGCGAAAACGGAGAAAAATATTTTGCTTACGGCGGAGATTTTGGAGATATTCCGAATGACGGCAATTTCGTTATAGACGGTCTTGTAAACCCCGACAGAGTACCTTCTCCTGCATTATCAGAATACAAAAAGGCAATCGAGCCTATAAAAATGAAAGCTTTAAATCCTGAAAAAACCGAATATGAAGTTGAAAACAGATATGATTTTATTAATCTTGATAATTTCATATGTTCCTATGATATTAAAAAGGACGGAAAGATTTATCAAAGCGGATACTTTGACAGTATCGACGTAAAGCCTTCAGAAAAAGGGAAAATTAGAGTAAATATGAGTAATTCCATATTAAACAGACAGGGAAACTATTACATTACTTTTTCATGGAAACTGAAAAAATCTGTCGGACTTTTAACGACAGGAAACGAAATAGCTTTTCATCAGGAAAAATTTTCCATAAATCCTGCTTACAGAAAAAATGTTTCCGATATAATATACACCTATTCTGAAGATACTCCCGATATATTCAATATTATCGAAAATAATAAAGAATTGAAAATAGACTTTTTTAACGGAGAAATAATATTTGATAAAAATACCGGAAAAATTAAAAGTTATTCCTATGACGGTGTCAATATATTCAAAAACGGAATTGAGCTAAATTTATGGCGTGCACCTATTGATAACGATATATTGGGAATTACCGAGTTCGGAGCAGAAAAAGTTTTAAATCACTGGAAAGAAAAATATATTCATTTATTACAGCATAATTTAAAAGATTTCAAAATTTCCGAAAAAACCGACAATTATATAACACTTGATATTTCAGTAACTGTCGCTCCTCCCATACTGGACTGGGGATATAATATCGTGTATAAATATAAAGTTCATAAAGACGGTATGATATTCCTTACCTTATCAGGAAAAACTTACGGAAATAAACCTGATACTCTGCCGAGAATAGGTGTAGTAATGAATATCGACAAACATTTTAAAAATGTTCAATGGTACGGTTTAGGTCCTCAGGAAACATACATCGATTCATGCAGTTCCGCAAGATTTGATTTATGGAACAGCTCTGCAGAAAATATGCATACATCCTATATATTTCCTCAGGAAAATGGAAACAGACATAACGTAAAAAGGTTTTCTTTAAACGATGACAGAAATACTGCAATATATTTTGAAACACTAAATGAAAAATTTGATTTCGGTATAAGTGAATATACTATTGAAAATATTGAAACGGCAAAACATACTTATGACTTAAGGAAAGAAGATTTTTGGCAGTTGAAAATAGATATGGAGCAGTATGGTTTAGGCAGTGCCAGCTGTGGAGAAGAACCTCTTGAAAAATACAGGTTGTATTGTGAAGATTTTGAATTTTCCTTTAAATTCTGCGTCTGCTCAAAAGAAAAAATAGTAAACGGGAAAATGATATAAATTGAAATTTAATACAGAGAATATAAGTCTATTAACAAAGAAAGGAAAAACAAATGCATAATCAGACATTAATCACCGTTCGAGATGTAGAGGCAAGTGCAGAATGGTATAAAAAGAATCTCGGTTTGGCTAAAGGTCATGGCGGCTCCCATTACGAACAGTTGATATATGACGGAAAATTAATCCTCCAGCTTCACAGCATGAAATCCATGATGTTTTGTTGGAAGAAGGAGAATTTCCGGGAAAAGGGGTTCTAATTTGGTTGAGAACTGAAAATTTTGAAACGGCAGTCAGTCTTCTAAAGAAAAATCAAATTCCTTTGGATAAAAAGCCGTTTTTCAATAAATTGGCAAAACAGTGGGAAGTTTGGTTCCATGATCCGGACGGATATCGAATTGTATTGTCCGGTCCATCTGAGTATCCAATTATAGAATTAAGCGAATGATAACATTCAGTACATAAATCGGCTTTCTAAAAATCAGATTATAAATCCCTATTTAACAGAACTGAAAAATGAAAATATGAGTATGAAGAAAATTACGAAAACTCAAATTCTTATTTAGTAGTTTTAACACACAATCAAAGTAATAACAGATGAAAAATCTGAAATTATTGAAAAAATTTATTTCAAGAAATAATATTCAAAGCGTATGATATCCGAAAAAATTCGGTGGAGGAGCAGGCGTTTTTGTCCACCGATAC
>JAUNKI010000144.1:1150-4342 GCA_030532815.1 Leptotrichiaceae bacterium | reverse complement strand
TAGCGGAAAAACTTGTACGTTCCTATGATATTAACATATGTGATTCGGAATATGAAAAAACCATAAAAAGAGACAGCTGGTGGAACATTGACGAAGAGAAAATTTTTGTTACGGGTTATCCGAGATACGATAAACTGTATAATACTGAAATTGAAAAAAAGGAAATACTGTTTATGCCTACATGGCGGAACTGGATCAGAGCCGAAAAAGGTCATATAGAAGATACCGAATATTTTAAAAATATAACGGGACTTATTACGAATGAAAAACTGAACGGTTTTCTTGAAAAAAATGAGATAACTCTCAGTTTATATATTCATCAGCTGATGCATGATTATTTGGGGAACTTCGGAAATATAAAATTAGGAAAAAATGTAAAACTTCTTCCTAAAGAAGCTGAAATTACAAAAGAATTAATGAAATCCGAAATTCTGATAACGGACTATTCAAGTGTGGCTTATGACTTTTATTATTTGAATAAGCCGATTATATTTTTTCAATTTGATAAAAATGAGTATACTGAAAAAGTAGGCTCCTATGTGGATCTGGATAAGGATTTATTCGGAGCGGGGGTATACACTGTAAATGAATGTGTCCAAAAGATAATGGATATTTCAGAAAACGGCTTTAAATATGATGAAGAAACATCGGAAAAATCTGAAAGACTGAAAGAAAAATTTTTAAAATATACAGACAAGGAAAACTGCAGGAGAGTATTTGAATTAATTTTATCAAAAATCGGAGAAAGAAATGGAGAAAGATAAAGTATCGGTAATTACACCTATGTATAATGCAGAAAAATTTATAAGTCAAACTGTGGAATCGGTTTTGTCTCAAACTTATGAAAACTGGGAAATGCTTATAATAAATGATAAATCAACCGACAGCAGCTATGAAATCGTAAAAAAATATAAAGAAAAAGATAAAAGGATAAAAATAATAAATGCTGAAACCAATATAGGTGTAGTAAAAGGGAGAAATACCCTTATGGATATGGCTGACGGTCAGTATATTGCCTTTCTTGATGCAGATGATTACTGGACATCGGATAAACTTGAGAAACAGATTGCATTCATGAAGGAAAAAGATGCCGATATAAGCTGTACTGAATATACGAGGATAAGTGAAAACGGAAAGCATATAAACGAAATAAGAATAAAAGAAGAAATAAGTTATAATGATTTACTTAAAAATAATTATTTAGGGTGTCTGACTGTAATGCTTGATACTGAAAAAGTGGGGAAAAAGTATTTTAAGGAAAGGGATAAAAATGAAGACTATGTCCTCTGGCTTGAAATTGTAAAGGAAAAGGGGAGAATATACGGACTGAAGGAAAATCTCGGATTTTACAGAGTACTCGACAATTCAAGGTCAAGCAATAAAATAGAAGCTGCAAAAGTGAGATGGAAAATATACAGAAAAGTAGAAAAACTTTCATTTTTAAAATCATGCTATTATTTCATAAATTATGCGGTTACTGCACTTAAAAAGACTAAATAGAGTCTGAAAGCTGCATTGAAATTATTGAAAAGGAGTATTCATGGAACGGAAAATTAATAATTATGAAAAATATTATAATTTGGATATTTTAAAAAGTATTGCAGTTATCGGAGTAATTTTAATCCATATTGTAGCAGGAGAACTGTCCATGTACGGAAAAATATCCATGCGGGACTGGATGCTGTCCAATATCATAAATTCCGTCAGCAGAATATGTGTTCCCGTATTTGTAATGGTCAGCGGTTATCTGCTTTTAAGAAAAGACGAACCTGTGGGAATGTTTTTTAAAAAGAGGTTTGTAAAGATAATACCGAAATTTTTAATATACAGTATGATTTATTATGTATTTAAAGTATCTTTTCTGAACAGACCCTATTCAGGAAATGAAAACTTTTTAATACTGCTTTTTAAAGGAGGTATTTTTTATCATTTCTGGTATATTTATATGATTCTGGGAATTTATGTCATGACTCCCTTTTTTAGAAAGGCAGTAGGAAATATTCATAAAAGCTACATAAAATATTTTGTTTATGTATGGATCTTTTTTATGGTTATTATTCCGTTTTTGGAATTTATCCTTAAAACCAGATTTATGGTTTACAGTCCTGTAGGACAGTATGTCGGATATTTTCTCATCGGATATCTGATAGGTGAAGCTCCCGTGAAAATAAATAAATTATTTTTATTTTTGGGATATCTGCTTTCTTTAAGTCTGAGTATATGGCTGTCATACTTTTTTACAGTGAAGAAAGGCGTGTTTGTAGATTTCTTTTATAATTATCATTCAATAGGAGTATTTTTCCAGTCCATATTTCTTTACGGATTAATAATGAAATTTTCCCACAATGACGATGAAGGAAAAAAATCCGAAATTATATACAGAATAAGAAGATTTGTATCTACATTATCTCTTATAACATTGGACATATATCTGATACATCCGATGATTATATCATATTTTCAGGAAAAGACAGCCATTAAATCCAAATTGGATTATCCTGTATACATAATAGTGGTATTCGGTGTAACTGCAGCAGTTTCATACATAATCGGATTTATAATATTAAAAATTTCAAAACTCAGATTCAGTTTGACTGAGAGAAAATTTTAAGTAAACTAATAGCAAAGAAGGAAGATGACAATGGCAGCAAGCGGAGTAAGAAGGAACTTTTCGTATTTATTCGGTTTTCTAACCGTAGCAATGTATTTTATAGGATTATTTTTCATAAATAGAGGTCTCGGTTTCAGAAATGCAATAATAATAGTCATAGCACTGATAGGTTACTATATCGCCAATGTGTATAATGTAACTGCAAGCAGATACAGATTGCGTGACATGGCAACGGTAATCGGGATAAATTTCATACTGATGTTCATAACGACATTTGCAAAAATATTCAGTTTAAATGAGGGAATTATACTTTTCGGAACAATTTCCATATTTCAGATTGTATTCAGATACGTAGTAATAATGGGAATAGTGGAAAAACAGAAAATAGTATTTATAGGTGAAAATGACTATACTGATGATTTGAAGAAAAGTATAGAAAATGACGGTCAGTATAAACTTATAGCATTTTTAAGGGAAGATGTAAGCGAGTTCGGAAAAGCCGTACTGAAAGTATGTGAAGTAAAAAAACCGGATATAATAGTGGATTTTACGGAAAATCTCCTTGTGGATCCTAAACTGGT
>JAUNKI010000144.1:0-1121 GCA_030532815.1 Leptotrichiaceae bacterium | reverse complement strand
GACAGACTTTTACAATATAAATTGGGAGGGTTACAGTATTATAACTATCTTGAATTTTATGAGACGTATGAAAATAAACTTCCGATTTCCCATTTAAGTCCGAAATGGTTTCTGGAAAATGCAGGATTTGAAATATATCATAACAACTTTAATTTAAAGGCAAAAAGACTTCTTGACCTGTTTTTTGCACTGCTTATAGGAGTGTGTGTCGCTCCGATAATGTTAATAGCTGCAGTTATAGTAAAACTTGAATCGAGGGGACCCGTATTTTTTGTTCAGGAAAGAGTAGGAGAAGGAAACAGGAAATTCAACATCGTAAAATTCCGTTCAATGACGACAGACGCTGAAAAGGACGGACCTAAATGGGCAGTGAAAAATGACAACAGAGTTACAAAATTCGGTAAAATAATGAGAAAAACAAGAATAGATGAGCTACCGCAGTTATGGAACGTACTCAGAGGAGAAATGAGCTTTGTAGGTCCGAGACCTGAAAGGGAGTTTTTCATACGGCAGCTGGAAAAGGAAATACCTTATTATAATTTAAGACATACTGTAAAACCCGGACTTACAGGCTGGGCACAGGTAATGTATCCTTACGGAGCCAGTGTGGAAGATGCATACAGAAAGCTTCAGTACGATTTATATTATATAAAGCATCATGACATACTGTTCGACATGAAAGTGCTTCTTAAAACTATTACAATAGTAATTTTCGGAAAAGGAAGGTAAAGGAAAAAATGAAAAAGAAAATATTAATAACAGGGGGAGCAGGATTTATCGGCTCTCACATTGCCGAAAGATTTGACAGGGAAAATCATGAAATAATAATAGTCGACAATCTTGTAGGAGGAAAAAAGGAAAATATCTCCCATTTAAAAAATGTAAAATTTTATGAAACTGATATTCGTGACAGAAAAAATCTCGAGAAGATTTTTGAGGAAAATAAAGGGATAAATTACGTGTTTCATGAAGCAGCACAGGTAAGTGTTTCGGTATCGGTGGAAAATGTCCATTATGATGCTGACGAAAATGTACTGGGACTTATAAATGTTCTTGATATGTGCAGAAAGTACAATACGGAAAAAATACTTTTTGCAGGAACTGCAGCTGCATACGGCATA
>JAUNKI010000143.1 GCA_030532815.1 Leptotrichiaceae bacterium | reverse complement strand
ATAAGACAGTTTTGATTTTTAAATTTAATTTCACTTATAAATAAAGAATAAAATTAAAAAGAAACCGTATTCAGGATATTTTCCTAAACGGTTTCTTTTTAAATTTTTCAAAATATTTATTTAATAAAAACTTCAAATTTTTCTGTATATTTTGCAGGAGTAAATTCTGTTATTTCAAAGTTTGCAAGTCCGTTTTTATAAAAAGGATCTTCTTTTAAGATAATTGTCAGTTCTTCTTTTGTAACATTATGAGCCAGAATTACACCGCCTGTAGGAGGAGTCTGTCTTCCTGAAACTATAAATTTTCCGGCTTTATAATATATATCTAAAAAATCCAGATGTTCCGGACGATATTTACTTACTTCATCTAACGGTTTTTTATAAGTCAGCATTGCTATAAATATATTTTTCATAAATTATCCGTCCTTTCTTAAGGATTATATTGAAACATTAATACCAGCCTCTTAATTTCATTGCTTTTTCAATTCTTCTTATACTCATCATATAGGAAGCGGTTCTCAAGTCAACATTGAATTCTTCGGATAAATTCCAAACATCTTCAAATGCTTTTGAAAGAAGAGTGTCTTCTTTCTGCTGAACTTCATCAAATTCCCAGTAGTACCCTTGAAGGTTCTGTACCCATTCAAAATAGGAAACTACGACTCCTCCTGCATTTGCAAGAATATCAGGAACAACAACAATACCTTTTTTTAATAAAATTTCATCCGCTTCAGGAGTAGTAGGTCCGTTAGCTCCTTCTGTAATTACTGTAGCCTTTATTCTGTCGGCATTTTCGGAAGTAATCTGATTTTCCAATGCACAAGGAGCTAAAACATCAACTTCAAGTTCAAGAAGCTCCTTATGGGGAATTTCCTTTCCGTATCCGTTATTTTTTACAAATCCGTTGGCTTTCATTTCTGCTATTACTTTTTCCATATCTATTCCGTTTTCATTGTAAAATGCAGTATCTATATTGGAAATAGCGACAATTTTGGCTCCGTCTTTATAGGCGTAGTAAGCTGTGTAATATCCCACATTTCCGAAGCCCTGTACTGCATAAGTGGCATTTTTAATTTCTTTTCCCAATTTTTTCAGTGCCTTTTTAGCAGCAAGGTGAACTCCGTATCCTGTCGCTTCAGTTCTTGCAAGAGAGCCTCCAAATTCCAGAGGCTTACCTGTAAATACTCCCGGAGAGGATTTTTTTACAACTTCCTCATAAGCATCAACCATCCATGACATTATCTGTCCGTTTGTATTTACATCAGGAGCGGGAATATCAACCTTTTCTCCGATTAACGGAGCGATTGCTTTTGCATAACCTCTTGAAATTCTCTCAAGTTCTGCTGTGGAGTATTCCTTAGGGTTTACAGTTATGCCTCCTTTACCTCCTCCGTAAGGAATACCTGCAACGGAACATTTGAAAGTCATCCATGTTGATAATGCCTTTACTTCATCTCTTGTTACGTCAGGATGAAATCTAATCCCTCCTTTAAAAGGCCCGACTGCATTGTTATGCTGGGAACGGTATCCTGTAAAAGTTTTTACAGTTCCGTTATCCAGTTTTACAGGAAATGAAACTTCCAGTACTCTCATAGGATTTTTTAAAATTTCATATACGGCAGGATCCGCATTTAATTTATCACATGCTGATTTAATCTGCTTTTGTGCAATTTCAAATGAATTTAAAGTTTCTTTTGCCATTATTCTCATTCTCCTTTCAATTTTATTTTCTCTACTTATAATTTATACTACGAAATAATATTAAAATGCAATATTTTTTATTCGGATATTATATAAATTTTAGTTGGAACTTTTAGAAAAAACTGAAATACGGGAAAAATTTCAAATATATAAAAAAACTTAGACTAATGTTCTTTTAATTTGTCACTGATATTATTAATATTATTAATAAAGGAGGAATAATGCTATGAAAAATAAATTTATATTGATATTCTTATCAATAACACTGTTTTTTATATTAAAAATAAATATTTTTTCTCAAAGAATAGGAGAAAAAGAAATAGGTTTTATAACTGTAAACGGTATATGGAAGGATCTGCGTATACCCGGATCTTTTATTGTATATGGTTCTGCAACTGATAAAAATACAAAAATTTTCTTTAGTATTGCTTTTGACAGAATGACAAATACTATAATAAAAGGGGAAAATATTAAAGAATATGTTGAAAATATAAAAACAGTTTCAGACAGAAATTCAGATATTCGGACAGATATTGAAAAAATAATAATAGAAGAGAATTTTGAATTTTATAAAGTAACAAGCGTCAGAGAGAAGGAAAACCAAAAAAGTATACATTATCTTAGAGTGTGTCAGGAAGGAAAAAGAATCTGCTCAATTTTCGTAAGCGGGAAAAAGAAAAAAGTAGACAGAATTGAAAAAATGATTGAAAAAAGTTGGAATATGGAAAAGTGAATTTTATTACCTGAACTTATTACAGATTAAGTTTTTAACAGATACGTATATAAAAAGTCAGAAGAATTTTTCATTATGAAATTTATTAAAAGTAAATATAGAAAAACAATAGCAAAAATATTTAAAAAAATTGAAAAATCCGTATAAATAAAAAAGGAACAAAAATCGGGTAAGTTCAGAAAACAGATAAAGTTTAAATTTATATAGTTTTATCAGTTGTTTTGTTCCTTAAATATTAAATAAATTTTTTAATAATTTTTCAATTCCAAAGCTTTAAATTTTTTCAGATTTTCCTCATATAATTTTTTATTCGTATTTTTATATTTCTCATTTAATTCTTTTACCCTGTATTTGAAGTCTTCTTTTAAACTTAAGTATTCATCAGGTCGTTTTCTCTTTTTTTCGTATAATTTAAAGAAGTAATCAAAGACTGTTTTATCGTCTCCCTTATTCATATAAGTTTCAAGGAGCTGAAATTCAGTTATATTTCCTAAATATTCATTTGTATGGAAATAATCATAAGTCGGAGATTCGTTTCCTATCTGATAATAATAATATTTAGGTTCTTTATTTCCAAAATAGAGTTCTATAGCCTTTTTTCCCATATTTACGGCTTTATTATAATCTTTTGATAAATCATAAATATTAAAAAGGGAAGAGTAACCTTCAGGATTTTCAGGATTCAGTTTTATAAGCTGTTCTGAAAAGTATTTCTCTTTTTGCAAAAAATCGGCTGCTTTTTTTGTGTTTTCTTCTTCTTCCATTTTTTCATATAAGTTTCCGTACACTGATATTAAATTTTTATAGGCACTTTCAAATTTAGGATTTATCTTTAATACTTTTTCATAATAGGATATTGCTTTATAATAAGAGGCTTCAGTATCTCCATCGGAATATTTTCTTTCAATATCTCCTAAGGCATTTAATGCCAAATAATTTTTTTCGTCAAGTTTTGAAGCATTCAAAAATTCTTCCTTTATTTGACTGATAGAAATGTTTTTATTTCTTGAATTATTATTGGCAGTTATAAATGCTTTTATTGATTTATCATTTACTTCCGCCTTTTTCAGTTCTTCTTTTATCTCACTTTCTGAATAAAAATCCAACTTTACTTCGTTGTTATTTTTTATAAGTGTATTTATTTCAAAAGTTTTTTCATTTTTTGCAGTTACAGTTTTACTTGCAGCAGAAAAAGTTATGTTGGACATAGCTATCATTATTACTAATGCTGAAAGTTTCTTTTTAAATGTTTTTTTATTCATTTTATTTCACTCCTCATTTTTTATCTGAATTATTAAGTGCACTTTTTAGATTTTATTTTGCATCTGTTTTTATACTGTTTTCTATGTTCTTTTTTACTGCTGAATTTTTTTTTCAAATTTCATCGATTTTTTTAAAAGCTTAGACATAATATTACGTATTTTTATTTGATTTATATAAATATTGTATAATATAAAGTTATAATTTGTCAAATTTTATTAATAATATTATTAAACTCTTTATTTATGATATTTTCAGAAAAATTAAATCTGAAAAAGTCATGAATTTTTTTTATAATTTTCATTTTCATTTATTTTACGGAAATTATTCAATTTTGTATTAGCGAATACTGTTCGTAAAAATCGGTTATAATAAATAAAGTGACAAAATACACTTATACTTTTATTTTGCTACTGCTTTTAAATAGTTGTGATTTACTGTATATATGTTATTCCTAATTGTTACTTTTCAAAAAAGGGACTGTGTAAAATATATTCTTCATATTTCCCAATCTTCAGACCTTTAATTTTAGGATTGATTAAATAGTATTCATATATTTTGTCATCTATAAGCATATACGGAGTATTTTCCGCTATAATTTTATCAATCTCTGCTGCTATTTCAGCCTTTTCCTTATTATCAGAAGATTTT
>JAUNKI010000142.1 GCA_030532815.1 Leptotrichiaceae bacterium | reverse complement strand
GAACTTCTTTTAACATTTTATCAGATAAATGTATATTATCTTGAAGAAGTGAAGGAAAATTTGAAAAAAGAAGGATTTGTTCCTGTCTTTTAACAGTTTTCACGCAGTAAAATTTGAATGTTGAAGGGGACTGAAATATAAAGAAATAATTTGAGTCGGAAGTTTTTTGTCAAACTTTTTTCCAAAAAAGTTTGGAGAGTACGGCGATGGACTCTCACGGAAAAAGATGTTAAGTTTTTTTCAAAAAGTGTAACAGAAAGTAATAACAGAAGAGCCACTCTTCTGTTTGTTTTATTTTTGAATATTAGTAATAAAAGAATTAATGAAAAATTCAATAATAATATATATGATAAATGGTATTTATTAATCATAAATACTTTTTTTTCGGTTAATATTATGATAGAATTATTTATATATTTTTACAGAAGGGATGTTTTATATGCTTATAAATAAGGTAAATGAAGTGAAAATTACTGAAAATATCAAAGTAGGAAACGGGAAAATGTTTTTAATAGCCGGTCCCTGTGTTATAGAGTCGGAAGAACTGGTTATGGAAGTAGCGGGAAAAATGAAGGAGATTACTGATAAACTGGGAATACAGTATATATTCAAGGCGTCATTTGATAAGGCTAACAGATCATCTATTTCATCATTCAGAGGTCCGGGAATAGAAAAAGGTCTCGAAATACTTTCAAGAGTTAAAGAAAAATACGGAGTAGCACTGGCAACGGATATTCATGAACCGTGGCACTGTAAAGAAGCAGCAAAAGTAATAGATTTACTTCAGATACCTGCTTTTCTGTCAAGACAGACGGATCTTCTCATTGCCGCAGGTGAAACAGGTAAAGCCGTAAACATAAAAAAAGGGCAGTTTTTGGCTCCGTGGGATATGAAAAATGTAGTGAAAAAATTTGAAGAAATAGGAAATAAAAATATAATGCTTTGCGAAAGAGGAGCAAGTTTCGGATACAACAATCTGGTTGTCGATATGAGAGGGCTCCTTGAAATGAGGAAATTCGGATATCCTGTAGTATTTGATGCAACACATTCAGTACAGATACCGGGAGGACAGGGAGAAACTTCAGGAGGAAACAGTGCCTATGTCTATCCTCTTGCAAGAGCTGCATTGGCAATAGGAGTGGATGGAGTATTTGCCGAAGTGCATCCCGACCCTTCCGTAGCCAAGTCGGACGGACCGAATATGTTGAAATTGAGCGATGTGGAAAATATATTGAAACATTTACTAAAATATGATGAAATAACAAAAAACTCTTAAAAATAGTAATGCAGAATGAAAAGAAGGAGAAAGGATGAAATATAAAAATTTACTTAATGGGGAATGGAAAGAGTCGGAAAAGGAAATTAAAATATATTCACCTATAAACGGTGAAGAACTCGGAGCAGTTCCGTCAATGACAAGAGAAGAAGTAGACTATGCAATGGAAACTGCAAAAATAGCTCTAAATGAATGGAGAAATCTCGCTGTAATTGAACGGGCGAATTATTTATATAAAGCTGCCGATATTTTAGAAAGAGATAAGGAAATAATAGGAAAAATTCTTGCAAAAGAAGTGTCCAAAGGTATAAAAGCGGCGGTAAGTGAAGTTACAAGAACGGTGGAACTTATAAGATACACTGCTGAAGAAGGAATGAGAACGGTTGGAGAAATTATTGAAGGAGGAAGTTTTGAGGCGATAAGCAAGAAAAAGATAGCTCTTGTAAGAAAAGAACCTATGGGTCTTGTACTTGCCATTGCACCGTTTAACTATCCTGTAAATCTGTCGGCTTCTAAAATAGCTCCGGCACTTATAGGAGGAAATGTAGTAATATTTAAGCCGCCTACTCAGGGAGCGATAAGTGGGCTCCTTCTTGTAAAGGCATTTTATGAAGCAGGGATTCCTAAAGGTGTTATAAATACAGTTACGGGGAAAGGATCGGAAATAGGTGATTATTTAATAGGACATCCTATGGTTGACTTTATAAATTTTACTGGAAGTACGCCTGTAGGGAAAAAAATAGGAGAAGTAGCGGGAATGCGTCCGATAATGCTCGAATTGGGAGGTAAAGACGGTGCAATAGTAATGGACGATGCCGACTTGGAAAAAGCTGCGAGAGACATAGTCAGCGGAGCATTCAGTTATTCAGGGCAGAGATGTACTGCAATAAAAAGAGTACTCGTAATGGAAAATGTAGCGGACAGATTGTCCGAGCTGATAACGGAGGAAGTAAGGAATCTGAAAGTGGGGGATCCTTTTGATAATGCCGATATAACTCCTTTAATAGATAACAGAGCAGCGGATTTTATAGAAGGTCTTATAACAGATGCAAAGGAAAAAGGAGCTAAAGCACTTACAGAATATAAAAGAGAAAAAAATCTTCTATGGCCTGTACTTTTTGACCATGTGACACTGGATATGAGAATAGCATGGGAAGAACCGTTCGGTCCCGTATTGCCTCTTATAAGAATAAAATCAATGGAAGAAGCTATAGAAATATGTAACGGTTCAGAGTTCGGGCTTCAGACTTCGGTATTTACAAGGGATATTATAAAGGCATTCCATATTGCCGAAAAACTTGAAGTAGGAACTGTTCAGATAAATAATAAAACTCAAAGAGGTCCGGATAATTTTCCGTTTTTAGGAATAAAAGGTTCCGGCGTCGGAGTACAAGGTATAAAATACAGTATTCAAAGTATGACAAAAGTAAAATCCATAGTTATTGATTTATAATGTATTATCCAGAGTAGAATAAAAATTATAATAAAACAGGAGGAGAGTATTATGAGTTCTAAATTATTGCTTACTCCGGGACCTACAAATGTACCGGAGAGATATTTAAAAATATTGGGAAAGGATATTATACATCATAGAACCCCTGAATTCAGAAAAATTTTAAAAGAATCCAATGAAAACCTGAAGAAAATATTTAAAACAAAAAATGATATTTGTATTATTACAGCATCAGGTACAGGAGGAATGGAAGCTTCAGTAGTAAATTTTTTCTCAAAAGGGGAAAAAGTAATAGTTATAAATACAGGATACTTCGGAGAAAGATATAAAAAAATATGTGAAATATACGGATTGAACGTAATAGAACTGGCTTATGAGTTCGGAGAAGGATATAAGATTGAAGATGTAAAAAAAGTATTAAGTGAAACTTCCGACGTAAAAGGAATTTTAGTTACTCACAGTGAAACTTCCGCAGGTATACTTAATGATGTAAAAGCATTGGGAGAGCTGACAAAAGATAATGATATCTTACTTGTTGTGGACACTGTAAGCGGCCTTGTAGCAAATGATTTTGATTTTGAAAAGTGGAATATAGATGTAGCTGTTGCAGGCAGTCAGAAAGCATTTCTTATACCTCCGGGACTTTCTTTTGTTGCAATAAGTGATAAAGCAAAAAAAGCAATGGAAAAATCCGATTTGCCGAAGTATTATTTCAGTATAAAGCAGTATGAAAAATATTTTTATGATTTATCCGAAACGCCTTATACTCCCGGGATAGCACTGGTTCTTGCATTGCATGAATCATTAAAGGATCTTATTGAAAAAGGTACTGATGTTACTGTAAGGGAAAAATACGAATTAAGAAAATTAATTGAGGAGAAGGCACAGAATTTAGGCTTTACTTTACTTGTAAAAGAAGAGAAAAACAGAACAAATACATTAGTTTCAGTTTATAAAGAAGGAATAGACATAAAGAGTATAATAAATGAACTGGAGAATAAAGGGTACACAGTTACTGGAGGAAAGGGCAAATATGCCAACAGTTTAATGAGAATAGGAATATTAGGCGAAATTTCCAAAGAACAGATAAATGACTTTTTTGTTATACTTGAAGAAGAATTGAAAAAGCAGTTAGGAGAATAAATGAAACCTTATTTATTTAAAATCGGTAACTTTGAATTGAGGATATACAGCCTGATGTATATAATAGCTTTTCTTGCAGGAATATTTATAGCATCAAAAGACAAAGTTGCCGAAAAAAGAGGAATAAAAGACAAGAAAATGATAGAGGATTTTGCTTTCTGGGCAATAATTTCGGGACTTATAGGAGCAAGGTTATATTATGTGATTTTTAAATTCGGTGCATATGCGAATAATCCCGTTTCCATATTGAAAGTATGGGAAGGAGGTCTCGCTATACACGGAGGAATAATAGGAGGACTTGTAGGTTCCTATTTATATGCCAGAAAAAACAATCTGAATATATGGGTGCTGACTGATATGGGAGTAGGCCCCCTGTTATTCGGACAATTTTTAGGAAGATTCGGTAATCTGGCAAATGGTGAAGTTCACGGAGTACCGACATTTACCCCTTTAAATGTAATATTTACGGGAAAATTTAATCAATGGTGGCTTTCCTACCAATCCATGTCT
>JAUNKI010000141.1 GCA_030532815.1 Leptotrichiaceae bacterium | reverse complement strand
TATTGTTTAGTAATAAGAAATCAGAAAAAATAAAAATCACAGTTTATTATTACAATTGTGAAATATCGGAAATTAAGTTAGTTATTAAAAATAACGGGAAAAAAAGTAAATTTTATTGTGAAACAGTAGAATGAAATATCGGCAGTGATTTTAATAAAAGGCTTGAAAAAGAAAAAAAGAAATTATAGGAAAATTTATGAAATTTGATGATTTTAAACAGAAAGACGGTAATTTATAATTTCAAGAGAAATATACAGCTTCATTTTTCAAAATTTTTCGGGAAAACAGTTCGGAAAATTTTATTTACGATTTAAAATAAAAAATAAATCGGACATAGGATTTCAGTTTATAGTATAAAAAGGAGAAAACAATGGTTTTAAAAAAATTGGGAGTAGTTATATTTACGGGAATAATAGTAACGGGAATCGGCTATGGAATGGACCGTGCCCCTAAAGTTAAAGTCGAAGTTATTGAGCCGACTAAAGTGAAGGCTTATGAAGAAGATGATTTTAAAAGAATAAGAAGAGAAAAATATGCAAACGGAATAAGGGTCAGAGAGTTTCTTTATTTTTCACGTTGGCATGAATATCTTGAACAAGTGGAAGAAGAAAAACTTCGTCAGGAAGCTTATGAATATTCCTTAAAAGAATACGAAACAGAAGTGGAAAGAGTAAACAAGGTAAACAGAAAAATAAGAAAACATAATGAATCCACTACACATACCAATGTTCCCCAGGGAAATTCGGTGGATATAAGCCGGACTAATTACAGTACACAAAATGCAGATGATTCAAAAAACGATTAAACCCCGCCGGTTTTAAGACGATGAGCTTAGAAAAAAGTGCAAAATATAAGGAAACTGCAAAAGGAAGCTGGTACGGAGTAAAAGAAAACGGTACTGCAACCGCCAGCGGGGAAATATATGATGAAAATCGTGTGTCGGCAGCTCATAGAACGCTGCCTTTAGGAACAACGGTAAAAGTAACAAATCTGGATAACGGAAAATCTGTCGTTGCAGTTGTAAATGATAGAGGACCGTATATAAAGAACCGTATAATAGACTTGTCAAAAGAAGCTTTTAAAAAAATTGCGGATCTTGACAAAGGAGTTATTCCTGTAAAAGTGGAAACAGTAAAAATAAAAAGTTTGTTTTTGAAAGGAAGGAAATGAAGACGAAAGTAGATAAAAAGAAAGGAAATTCGGGGAAATTTTTAAAAAGTGTCATTGATAAATTTCGTATTACCACTACGAATGACAGTGTA
This sequence comes from Leptotrichiaceae bacterium, assembly GCA_030532815.1. GTDB lineage: Bacteria > Fusobacteriota > Fusobacteriia > Fusobacteriales > Leptotrichiaceae > Pseudoleptotrichia. The sequence goes on along the minus strand of JAUNKI010000141.1, from coordinate 3,147 downwards.
AATTTTTACATACCTTATAGAAGAATGATTGATAAAAATACCCTTCTTCTGAAAAATGGAGGATTTTCCAGAGTTTTTGAAATTGTAAATCAGGATTTGGATTATGTTGATGATATTGACAAAATTCTTGAGTACCTTAATGATACTTTAAAAGAAGCAGGAAGCGGAGTAGTTCTTCATTATGAAACACAGAAAATCCCTATTACGAGAGAAGAGGAAAAAATAAGTGAATTTTCGCCTATTCCTACGGTTATAGGACATAAAATACGAAGCAACCTGTTCAGAAAAAAGCGGTTTTATGAAATTCACCATTATTTGACGATTTCATACTTATATGATTACAATAAGGAAAAAAATATAGATGAAGCATTATTTAATGAGGGGAATCTGGGTAAACAGGATTATTTGAAACAGTTCAACAATCTGATAAAGGAATTTAACAGAAAAGTGGAGGATATTCTTTTCAGACTTGATTATGCGGTACTTAGAATAAAAGTCCTTGAAAACGGAGAATTGCTGAACTTTCTGTACAGAACGATAAATCCTCTTACTTCAAAGGTGAATCTGAAAGTTCCTCCTTTAGGTTTTTCAATTGACGAATGGCTGAGCTGTTCTCAAATGGAAATAAAAAATGGAATGCTTAAAGTGGGAAATCACTATACAAAAGTAGTAAGTATAAAACTGTTTCCTGATGCCGTCATACCTCAAATATTTTCAGAACTTGAAAAACTTAAATTTCCGTTCAGGAGCGTGACAAGGCTGATAGGGCTTTCCAAAGAGGAAGCTATAAGCTCAATCAAAAATATTGAAAGATATCAGTTCGGTAAAAGATACAATATGGTACAGATTATTTTGAATGCTTTTAATGCAGCAAAAGGAGAAAATCCTGACGGAGGAAATGTAAACAGAATAAGAAAGTCCTATGAAGCAAAGTATGCAAGGGAAGAACTGGAAGCAAACAGGGTTTCTTACGGGTATTATACATTTTCCGTAATTATTTCGGACGTTGATCCTCAGAAACTTGAAGAAAAGACAAACCTTGTTATAAGGGTAATAAATAGACACGGATTTACGTGTCTTGATGATAAGCTCAACGTCAAGGATGCCTATTTTGGAGCTATGCCATCAAATATAAAGCAGAATATCAGAAAGAGTCCGATGAATTCAGAGTCTTTAGGGTATATGTTGCCTATATCATCGATATTTGAAGGACTGAACTGGGATGAGAGAATTAATGCTCCGAATCTTTTTAATACTATAAGTAATGATAGGATATTTCATTTTAACAATAAAGTAGATAAGGATGTCGGTCATACTCTTATTATCGGTCCTACCGGAAAAGGGAAATCGGTAATGCTTGGGACAATAGTTCTCAACTTTATGAAATATGAAAGTGAATATCTCGATGAAAGGAAAAAATTTAAAAAGAGCGGTTCGCAGGTATTTATTTTTGATAAGGGTGCTTCTTCAAAAGTGCTTACAATGGCTTCAGGAGGAAAATTTTACGATTTGGACAGTGAAAATCATATGGCATTTCAGCCATTGCGTAATATTCACAAGACAAAAGATTTGGAATTTGCCATGGAGTGGGTAATGGGGCTTATAGAACAGGAAGACGAGCATCTTGCAAAAGATGTTGAAAACAGAAAAGAAATTTATGACGGACTTTTATCACTTTCAAAAATGGAAGAACCGAAAAAGAGGACGATAACCAATCTTGTAAAACTTGTTCAGTCATCTAAACTGAAAGAAGCTTTAAGAGTTTATTCCCAAGAGGGGATTTACGGTTCATATTTTGATAATAATGACGATGTTATGGAAGATGTAAATTTCATGACATTTGAAATGGGAAAAATTATGGAAAAACCGAAAGTTCTTCTGCCGGTTCTGGAATACCTTTTCCATAGAATTGAAACTGAAAAACTCGGAAAAGATATCCCGACTCTTGTAGTGCTGGACGAATGCTGGGTCTTTTTAAGACATGAGAGAATGAAGGCGAAAATAGAAGAATGGCTTAAAGTATTAAGAAAAGCCAATGCTTCTGTAGTTTTTGCCACTCAGTCTTTAAGTGATATTGAAAAATCAAGTATTGCAACTACAATAAAAGATGCGTGTATGACGAAAATATTCCTGCCTAACGAAAACGCACTCAGTACTCATAGTAAAATATATGAAGGATATAATCTTTCACAAATTGCAATAGCTACAATAGACAGAGCTTACGGACAGAGGCAGTATCTGTATAATTCAAAATACGGTACGAGACTCTTTGAGCTCAATTTGTCAAAACTTGAGCTGGCATATGTAGGTGCAGGAGACGATATTTCAAAAGCAATGATAGAACGGCTGTCCAATACATACATGGAACAGTATCCTGAGCCTGAAAAAAGGACGGAATATTTGAAAAGCCTGAACAGAGCTTATTTGAAGTATAAGTATGATGAAGGAAAAATTGATAGGGAAGATCTGGAAATAGCAGATATTATAATAGAAAAAATTTCTTAAATAAAAATTTAAAATAAAAAATAGAAAAGGAGATAAAATGAAAAGAAAAACTACATTGTTAATAACAGCATCTACAATGCTGTTTACAAATTTAATGTTTGCTGCCAATCAGCAATTATTGGGAATATCGGTGACAACAAGTACCAACATGACTACAAATTCGGTTCTTAACAGAGTTCTGGGAGGAATAATGGGATTTCTACCTTGGATTCAGTGGATTGTTACTGCCGGAGGACTGTTAATGTTCGCAATTTCAATTTTTAACTTATATAGAGGACAACAGTTGGATTTGGCGGAATTATTCAAAAATCTCGTAATTTACGGTATAATAATAGGCGGAGCATGGTTCGGGCCTAAACTGATTTCGGATATGTCGGGAGCAAGTGATTCAGGGCAGGCACAGTCCGTAAATATTGTACAAACATATATAATTGAATAAAAATTTAAAACTGGCAAATATTTGTCAGTTTTTTTTTAGCCTATTTTCATACTCAAACCTATGTAAATAAAGGGTTTGAATAGAAAAACGCCGAAATTTGACAGATTATTATTCGGTGTTATAAAATATCTATGTAAAATGTATTAGAAAATTAAAAGTTAAAAACAATAATTTTTAAACAAAAAATAAGTTGAAAAACAAAA
>JAUNKI010000140.1 GCA_030532815.1 Leptotrichiaceae bacterium | reverse complement strand
CAGGTATGAAATAGAAAAATATATAAAAGAAAAAAATGATGAAAAATTTGATGATTTCATAAAAAGGAAAAAGGAGGAGAAAAGAAAAAGTTTATCTGAGTATATATACATAAATGAAATGTCAAGAAACAGTCATTTTTTTTCAGACATACTGTTTAAGGTAAAGGAGCTCAAAGGATTATCCGAAAGTCTCAACAGCGGATATTTAAAGGAAAATTTTTCAAGGAAACTTGTGGAAAACTTTGAAGTTACAAATTTTTATTCTACAAACAGTGATATAAAAAACATTTTCAAATTTTTCAATATTCTGAAAAAATATGATGACCTGTTTGAGTTTGTAAGCTTTGTTGAAGACAAAAGCGGAAAACTGAAGCAGCTCAGTAGTGAAGACATCGATACTCTGAACCTTATGTCCATTCATAAATCCAAAGGGCTGGAATTTGATACGGTAATTTACTATAAAAATGAAACAGGAAGACAGCCGAAGGGAAACAGTCTATCTGTTTATTTCGACTATGACGAGAAGTTTGAGAAAGTGGAGAATTTTCTTATTACACTGTCCGAATATGATAAAATTTTTGTTGACGGGGAATATTCATATATAAGGGAAAAAAACAGGAAAAAAGAGGAAATGGAAAGTATTAATAATGATTATGTTGCATTAACAAGAGCAAAAAAAAATTTAATGCTGTTTTTTGAGGCGGTTACGGTTAAGGAAGAATTTAAAGACAGTCTCGTAAAAAGATTAAGGGAACTTTACGGAGAGAAATTTGAATATTCTGTCGGCGAAATTACTGAAAGTATAAAGACGGAAAATGAAACGGCAGACAGAGAAGAAAATGAACTGAGTCATATAATGCCCTATTTTTCGGATAATACTCTGAAAATGCCTGTCAACAGATACGAAACTGACCTTGAAGGGGAATTCAGAAGAAAAAAGGGGCTTGCAATGCACTATTATTTTGAACATATTGTAAATAATCCTGAGAGTGATATGAAAGCTGCAAAATCGGCATTTTTAAGCAGATACGGAAATATGCTCGGAAAGAAAATATTGACGGAACTCCTTGAAAGAATGGAAGAATTCGTATTTAAAAATAAAGAGATTTATAATGAAAAATATAAAGTGTATACTGAATTTGAAATATATGACAAAGAAAACAGCAAAAGAATTATCGATAGGATAAATATTGATGAAAATGAAAAAAGTATATTCATATATGATTATAAAACGGGATTTGAACCTGAAAAAAATGAAAAATATATAGAACAGCTTCGGGAATATAAGAATATACTGACTGAAAAAACTGAAGGAAAGTATGAAATTTTCACAAAAATTCTGGAAGTATAAAATACAGGAAGGGCAAAAAAGGAAATAATAAAAAACCAAATCCGCAGACGAAAAAATTCTTTTATATAATTTTATTTATTTGACTATCACAGTATAATTATAAAAAATCCGCATGAATTTTGAAAGGAGAAAAGTAATGACCTTACAGCAATTAAGATATATAGTGATGGTTGCGAAAACAGGGACGATAAGTGAAACGGCAAAGGAGCTTTTTATTTCTCAGCCGAGTCTGACAAAAGCAATAAAAGAGCTTGAGGATGAAATGAATATAACAATTTTCAGCAGAACGAATAAAGGAGTAATAATATCCAATGAAGGAGACAGATTTTTAGGATATGCAAGTCAGGTACTGGAACAGTCGGATTTAATGGAAGAACAGTATAAAAAAGAAAAAAAAGCAACGAGATATTTTTCGGTTTCCACCCAGCACTATTCCTTTGCGGTAAATGCCTTTGTGGATTTAATAAAGAGATTCGGAGAAAATAAATATGATTTTATACTGAGAGAAACTCAGACAAATGAAATAATAGAAGATGTAAGCAGATTAAAAAGTGAAATCGGAATTTTGTATACATCAGGAGCCAATCATACAGTTATAGAAAAAATGATGGCTCAAAACGGATTGAAATTTGAAGAGCTTTTTACGGCAAAGCCCCATGTATTTATAAGTTCCAACCATCCTTTATCTGAGAAGGAACTTCTTACTATTGAAGATTTACATGAATATCCTTATTTATCCTTTGAACAGGGTGATTATAATTCCTTTTATTTTTCAGAGGAAATACTAAGTAATCTTGACAGAGATAAAAACATAAAAGTAAGAGACAGGGCAACTTTATTTAATTTGGCAATCGGATTAAACGGCTATACTGTAAGCACAGGTATAATAAGTGAGTAACTGAACGGAAAAAATATTATTGCAAAGCCTCTTGACGTGGATGAATATATAAAGGTAGGAACTATTACTCAAAGAAACATGACTTTGAGCCGTTTCGGAAAAATATATATGGAAGCATTGAAAAAGTATGTAAAATAAATAAGTTAAGTTTGTTTGATATAGTTTAAAGCTATATCAAACTATTTTTTTAAAATATTATACAAAATTGAAATATTTCTTTATAATATATAGGAAAATAATAAATACGTAGTAAAATATAAGGAGGTAACAACTATGAAGACAGCTATTGTCGGATATCCCAGAATAGGGGAAAATAGGGAATTGAAATTTGCTATAGAAAGATATTGGAAAAAAGAACAGTCAAAGGAAGAACTTTTAAAAGCTACCCTTGAAATAAAAAATAAACAGTGGAAAAGTCAGAATGAAGCAGGAATTGACTATATACCGAGTAACACATTTTCATTTTATGACCGAGTCCTGGATACTTCGGTAATGCTTAATGCCATTTCCGAACAATATAGAAAACTTGATTTGGATGAACTGGATACTTACTTTGCAATGGCAAGGGGATATCAGGGTGAAAAAGGTGACGTGAAGGCACTTTCCATGAGAAAATGGTTCAATACGAATTATCATTATATAGTTCCTGAACTTGAAGACGGTACTCATATTAAACTGAACGGAAATAAAATTTTCGGAGAATATGAAGAAGCATTGAAACTTGGAGTGGAAACTCACCCTGCAGTTATCGGACCGTTTACATTTATAAATCTTGCTGTTGTAACAGGTAAAAAGGAAAAATCCGAATATACTGATGAGATTGTCGATGCTTATATTGAACTGTTAAAAGAATGTAATGAAAGAAAAATAAAATGGCTTCAGATAGATGAGCCTCAGCTTGTAAAAGATCAGACAGAAGAAGATATAAAACTATTTGAAAAAATTTACACAAAAATATTAGGAAATAAAGGAAATGTAAAAATTCTGCTCCAGACATATTTCGGAGATATAAGAGATTGTTATAAAAAAGTTGTTGAGTTTGATTTTGACGGTATAGGACTTGACTTTATAGAAGGTAAGTATACTGAAAAACTTATAGAGCAAAATTCATTTCCAAAGGATAAATATTTATTTGCAGGACTTGTAAACGGGAAAAATATTTGGAAATCCGATTACGAAAAAGTATTGAAAATATTAGGAAAATTAAAAGAAAAAGCCGAAAATACCGTGCTTACTACTTCGTGTTCCTTGCTTCATGTTCCTTATACAGTAAAAAGTGAAACAGAATTGTCAAATGACATATCGAAATATTTTTCCTTTGCTGAAGAGAAGCTTACCGAACTGAAAGAATTGGCTGAACTTGCAGAAATTAAAGATTATAAGGAAACACCTTCTTATACTGAAAATAGCAAATTGATAAATTCCAAAAGAAGTATGGAGGACAAAGCTGTAAGAGAAAGAGTAGAGAAACTGGAAGAAAAGGATTTTGTAAGAAAAGGACAGAGAAAAGACAGACAGAAGATCCAGAGGAAAGAATTAAAAATACCTCTTTTTGCCACAACTACGATAGGTTCCTTTCCTCAGACAAAAGAAGTTAAACTGAATAGAAGTTGTTACAGAAAAGGAGAAATTACTAAAGAAGAATACGACAGAAAAGTATTTGAATTTACTAAGGAATGTATTGAACTTCAGGAGAAAATCGGATTGGATATACTTGTACACGGAGAATTTGAAAGAAATGATATGGTCGAGTTTTTCGGAGATAATTTGTCGGGATATGTGTTTACAAATAAAGCATGGGTACAGTCTTACGGAACAAGATGCGTAAAACCGCCTATTATTTTCGGTGATATAAGAAGAACAAATCCTATTACCGTATTTTACTCACAATATGCTCAAAGTCTTACGGACAAGCCTGTAAAAGGAATGCTTACAGGGCCTGTAACTATCCTTAACTGGTCATTTCCGAGAGAAGATATTTCATTAAACGAAATGGCTTATCAGATAGGTCTGGCAATAAGAGAGGAAGTTCTTGACCTTGAAAAAGCAGGTATTGAAATTATTCAAATTGATGAAGCAGCATTGAGAGAAAAGCTTCCGTTACGTAAATCGGATTGGCATAGCGAATATCTTGATTGGACGTTGAAAGCTTTCAGACTTTGTCACAGCGGAGTAAAAGAAAAAACTCAGATTCATACTCATATGTGTTACAGTCAGTTTGAAGATATTATTAAAGAAATTGATAATATGGACGCTGATGTAATAACATTTGAAGCATCAAGATCAAAGCTTACTATACTTGATTCAATAAAGGAAAATAATTTTGAAACTGAAATTGG
>JAUNKI010000139.1:437-4618 GCA_030532815.1 Leptotrichiaceae bacterium | reverse complement strand
TTCCATTTAAATATTAATATGTTCATATTAATATTTTTTTCATTATTTATATTCAGAATTATACATTTATTTTCAAAATAAAGCAAGTGTTTTTTTATAATTTTACTGAAATTACATAAATAATCTTAAATGAAAATGTAGTTAAACTATGAGGAGAGAAGAAGTATAAAATTAAAATACAAGTTAAAAATCCAACATTTAAATTATTTCAACGAAAAAAATATGGGAATGAGCGTTTAGAAAAATCACTGTCTGAGCAAAGTGAGTTTGTGATTTTTTAGTGAATGAAGTATTTTTGAATATGAAATAATTTGGGCTGAGAGTTTTTTGGTCCGAAACCATCTCATAAGTTAGAAAATTGTTTTTAACTTATGAAATAGCCCCTTAACATTTTTTATATTCTTTTCATTCTTTCACCAAATATTTTAATTCTTTTTGAGATATCCTCTTTTATTTTTTCTTCAACTTTTTTTCTCATTTCATTTTTTCCTATTTCCTTACCTTCAATACTGTTTCTATATTTAGGTGGAACTTTTCCGGTATAAGTTACTTTTTTTACAATATTTTCTTCTTCTACGGAATTTGAATATCTGTCTTTATATAATATTCCGTCTATTCTTATTTGATAGTTCACTCTTATTTTTTCCTTTAGAGTAACTGTTGTTTTTTCAAAATTATACACTTCATATACAGGTTCCAGTTTATCAGATATACCTACACGTATTTTTTCAGTAAGTTTTTCGGTTTTTTTGTCGATATTACCTGAATTTGTCCTATATTCGACTTTTTCATCGTATTCAATTATAAGTTCAGAATTTATATTATCTCTGTAAGCTATATCTTTAAAAGCCTTTTCTATTACATCACTGTATCTTGTATCCCCTACAAATTTGTAGCTGAATATCCCTTCTCTGTAATACATATCTGCCAATTTTGACGCATCTTTATAACCTTTCACAAAATAATCGGACTTTTTAAAATATTCGTATGCCTTTCTGTACTTTTCCTTTCTGCTGCTTTCCTGTAAAGTCTGTTTTCCCTTTTCATAATATTTTTCAGCATCATTCAAATCCGCTTTATTTTTATTTTCCTTGTGTCTACTGTATGAATTTTTATAATTTTCCTCATATCCGCTGTAAGTTTCCGCTGCTTTCAGAAACGTCTTTTCAGCATTTCTATAATCTTTCATTTCTTCAAGTCTTTCAGCAGTTTTTATAAGATTATCAGTTTTTACTTTTGAAGCATTTTCGATTATCCTGTTGTATTTTGAAATATTATTTTTTCCTGAACTACCTGTTATTCTGATATAATTATCCAGTAAATCAAGTTCTTTTAAAGCCTTATCATACAATCCTCCGTTATAATATTCATTAAATCTCCTGATTATTCTTTCTCCTGTTTCCGAATAAAATTCCTCAGCAGAATATCTTGAAGTAAAATCGGTAAACTCCTTTGTATACTCCCTCGAATCGAGCATTGTATAAATTTTAAACAGATTTATACCTGCATTGATTTTTTCACTTTCATTGCCCGTATCAGAAACTGTTTTTAAATAATATTCCGTAATATTTGAAAATTTTGATGTAATTTCTGTTTTTACTTTTGAATTAACCTTTTTTACTCTATTTTCATTTTTATCGAAATATTTTAAAGTCGTTTCAATACTTTTTACATATTCTCCTCTCGCATATTCTTTCTGTGCTTTTTCCAAATCACATGATATTACGGCAAACACCGTTAATATAAATAATAATATTCTTTTCATTTTTTGATAGTACCCTTTACTTAAGTAATACTACACTGTTCACATCCTTTCATTTATTTTCAGCTTCTGCTGAGGAAGTATTTTATCATATCTTATTTTAATTTTTAAAATAGAATTCCATTAGAAATGGATTATTTGTAAGTACAGTATTATTAATAAAAAATTCTTTACAAACAAATATTTCCCTTTGCCCTCCACTAAAAAGTAATTTCCTGTCACAAAATATTAAAAATTTTTAGTTTTTACTTTACTTCTACTGACAAACTTATATCTTTATACATTTTTTCTCTATCCGTAAATGTTTTTCTCCTGATTAATAAAACTCTTTATATAACAATAAACTAGAAAATACCCGTTATTATCAAGATAAGTTATACTATAACCGGCTGACCTGTAAATATACTTTTTTTCAAGTCCATTTCACCATTTACGTTATCTACAATTATATTTGTTTTTATAAAATTTTCTTTTTTCTCAATAAAGCTTCTTTTAAATGCTGAACTTATATTTGATATAAACAAATTTTGTGAACGATATTATTGTATAATATCCTACTACAATTATTCCCTTTATCATCATCTTTTTTTATAACAATTTTTACAATTCAATTAATTAAATAAGTAATATTTTTATCGGATTTTTTTCTGAACTTTTATTTCAATTTTATTTAAATACATTACAAAATCATAGCTATAATTCAAAAATAGTAATATAACAGAAATATAAAAATTTCAATATTTTCAAAAAATAAAAAGTATACCTGTTTTTATTTCAATTTTCGGTATACTTTTATTATTATAAATTATGTTAAAATTTATTCCTGAGTTACGCTTCCTTTATTCAATTTTGTCTTTGAAAAAAATAGAGTTAGGAAAAATGCAAGTCCGAATGCCGCCAGTGAAGCAATCCAGAATGCCAACATATACTCTGATTTTATTGATAAAAATGCCAGTGCAAGACCTCCTACACCTATTCCGCTCGCTATTACATTAAATCCTGTGGAAATTAATGCTCCTACTGCCGAACCTATAAGTGCTCCATAAAAAGGATACATATATTTCAAATTTGCCCCGAATAATGCAGGTTCCGTAATCCCGAACCACGCTGAAACAGTAGCTGATAATGAAACTGATTCCTGCTTCTTATCCTTTTTATAAATGAAGTAAGTGGCAAGTACCGCTCCCGACTGTGCTATATTTGATAAAGCTATTAACGGCCATATAAATGTTCCTCCTGAAGCTGCAAGCTGTAAATCCACTGCAATAAACGTATGGTGAAGTCCTGTTATTACAAGAGGTGCATAAGTTGTTCCAAATAATAATGCTCCTATATATTTCAGTCCCGGCGTCTGGAACAGTATCGTAAATGCTTTTACGAGCTGATCTCCGAGATATCTTGCTACAGGACCTATAAACAGTATAGTCAGGAATCCTGTTATTACAAGTGTTGCAAATGGAACCCACACTGTTTTCAGTACTTCAGGTGTTCTCTTGTCTATAAACTTCTGAATATAGCATAATGCTATCCCTGCAAACATTGCGGGTAACACTTGTGCCTGATATCCAATCATGAGTATTTTGTAAAATCCTAAGTCAAGTACATATTCCCCTGCCTTAATTCCGTATTTTTCAGAACCGTTTATGAGGATGTCCCTTATATTTTCCCCTGCTGATACAATATTTCCGTAAACATAGGCATTCAACATAAATCCTGCCAATACGAGCATCAGTCCGAGTACAATCCCCAAAGCTTCATTTCCTTTAAACTTTTTAACTGTAGACCATGTAACAAGTACAGGCAACATACCGAATACTGCAACTCCTATCCAAACTATGAACTTGGATAAACTTGCCATATAAGGCACCGCTTCCACTAAACTTTTTCCTCCGAATGCTTTTAAAGGTGCTCCGAGAAAATTCCCCAATCCGAGCATAAGCCCTCCGGCTACTAGTGCAGGTATCAACGGTACGAATATTTCTGCAAGATGTGCAACCATTCTCTGTAAAAAAGGCTGTTTACTCATCGCCGCTTTTTTAACATCTTCTTTTGAAGCTGTTTCAATACCCGATACTCCAATAAAATCCCTGTAAAAATTTGCGACATCATTTCCGATTATAACCTGAAACTGCCCTGCATTTGTAAATGTTCCCTTCACAGCTGATAAAGCCTGTATTCCTTTTGAGTCGGCTTTACTTTCATCAACTAATGCAAATCTGAGTCTTGTTGCACAGTGTGTCACACTTGCCACATTTTCCTTTCCACCCACAAGATTTAAGAGCTGTTTCGCCTCATCCTGATAACTTTTCATAAAGTCCTCCTTCAATAAAATTAAATTATTTATATATATTACATATAGTAACTGAATTTACTCCTTTGAAAAATATTATTGTAATTATAATTTTTGTTTATTTTTTTA
>JAUNKI010000139.1:0-427 GCA_030532815.1 Leptotrichiaceae bacterium | reverse complement strand
AAAATATTATAATTATTTTTTGATTATTTTAAAAATTATTATATTTATATCTTTTATTAGGCAAAAAGTCAAGAAAAATTTTCTTGGATTCTTTCTTTATACTTAACTGTTTTATATTTTTGTCAATATAAAATAATTTTATTTTAAACTCAGTCTTATTTTTCAATAAATTAACTACTGCAATACGCTGATTTTTTTAAATCTGTTTTGTCTTAAATTTATTAAAGTCTGTATTTTTCAGCTTCCAGAAGTCTGTCAAGTATTACTATTGCCGCCGCTGCTTCCAGTACAACTATTATTCTCGGGACAATTGAAGGATCGTGTCTTCCTTTTACTTCCAACATATCATTTTCCCGTGTATGAAGATTTACAGTTTTCTGCTTCTTTTCTATTGAAGCCGGAGGTTTTACCGCCACTTTAAAGCTGA
>JAUNKI010000138.1 GCA_030532815.1 Leptotrichiaceae bacterium | reverse complement strand
TACGGACAAAGCACACATATTCGATGTGGAAACGGAACAGAATATAAGTTTGTAATTTTAAATAATTATAGAAAGTGGAATAGTTAGGGCTGTCTCATAAATCAAAAACAATTCTCCAACTATAAGTATTATATATTTTTAAAAACTAAAAGATATTATTTTTACTGATTTTATAAAAAAAGAAAATATATATAATTTATGATTGAAAATGCTTTTATATTTTATGAGACTGCCCTTATAGTACATTATTTTAAAATTATACACAATTGATATTTAACGGTAAAATCAATTTAAAGTCGGATCGAAACGGTATTTGATAGTTCAATTTGTTAAATAAAACGATCCGATTTTTAATTACTGATTTTAACAAGTTAACACTGAAAACATTAAACATTTAAATACTTTATAGATTCATTCAGAATATTTGCAGTAAGGAGTTTGAAATTTTTATTGGAGAGTGTCTGAAAATTCCGGATTTACAATATTTTCATTTTTTTAAATTTTTAAATTAACAGAATCATGATAATCAATATTCTGATATTTTGACTTTTAAAATATTCGTTGAAAATTTGTTATTTGAGTAGTTTTCAGATGAAACTTATTAAAAAAAAACAATTATATAAATCTTCTAACGATTTCTTATAAAAAATTTACTGAATAAAAATTCTATTGAAAATGTACTGAAAGGAATTTTTAAAATATTGTAGTGACTATGTATTTGAAAAATTAAATATCGGAAACACAAAAATAAAACAGGTAGTGAACAATATAAGAAATAAAGGGAAGGTTCGTAGAGTACAAGTAAGTAAAGTTGCCAAATCTTAATTGACAACTTTTTTTTTGAAGTTATACTTATTATGAAAGGAGTTATTTGTTTTTCATGGGGATATTTATAAGAACGGGAGAATTTATGGAAATAAATATTGATTATAACGGCAATGATCCTATTTATATTCAGATAGTCAACGGAATAAAGGAAGGAATAAGAAAAGGAGAAATAAAACAGGGGGATAAGCTCAATTCGGAAACATATTATTCAAAAAAATATTATATAAGCAGAAATACTGTAAGAAAAGCTTTGGAAATACTTGAAAAAGAAGGGATTATAAAAAAAGTGAAAGGAAAGGGAAGCTTTGTCCTTTCACCTAAAATATATCAGAACAGATCTAAACTCAGTAAATTTTATGATGATATGAGGGTTCTCGGACTTACTCCAAATTCAAAAATATTAAGTTCAAAAAAAGAAATTCCAGACATAAGTGTAAGGGAAAAAATGAAATTGAAAAACGGAGAATACGTGTACAGTGTAACATGGATAAGGTACGGCAGTGAAGAGCCGTTAATATATGAAACGGTTCATTTGAACTATAAATTTGTAGACGGAATTGAAAAACTCAGTCTTGACAGTATAAAACTGTATGATATTCTTGAAAAAAAGTTCGGAATAAAACCTGAAAACGGAAAAGAATGGTTTTATCCGTGCAGACTTTCGGAAAGTGAAATGAAATATCTGAAAGTGAAAACAGGAGATGTGGGAATGCATGTGGAGCGGATTATGTTTTACGGAAAGGAAGTACTGGAATATACAGAATCAGTTGTCAGAGGAGACAGATTTATATATACTATAGACTTTTATAATGAAGAATAAAGAAATACATAAAAATGAATAATTTAAATTCAGATAAATTATATTATTTTTTTGGGAGGAATGTTTATGACATTAATTTCTTTTTTAGCAGTTACAGGAATTATTGCTTTTATTTCATGGTGGAAAACAAGAGATGACGATCTTTCCACTTCAAAAGGCTATTTTTTGGCGGGTAGAGGATTAAGCGGTGCTGTAATAGGATGTTCTATGGTTTTGACATCTTTATCTACAGAACAGATAATAGGACTTAATGCAGAGTCCTATAAAGGAAATTTTTCAATAATCGCATGGACAGTACAGTCGGTTATTCCTTTATGCATACTCGCAAAAGTTCTGCTGCCCAAGTATATAAAAGAAGGATACACTACAATACCTGAGTTTTTTGAAAACAGATATGACAGAGCCACAAGGCTTATAATGTCCGCACTGTTTCTGTTCTTTTATCTGTTTATAGCTATTCCCGTAGCACTTTATACAGGGGCCATAGCTTTTAACAAAGTGTTCAATCTGGAAATAGTTTTCGGACTTACTTATGCCCAGTCCATGTGGATTACTATATGGGCAATAGGAATAGTAGGGGGAATTTATGCAATATTCGGAGGACTTAAGGCAGTGGCAGTGTCCGATACTCTGAATGCGGTAATTTTAATAATAGGAGGTCTTTTAGTTCCTATATTCGGATTGAAATATTTGGGAAATGGAAATGTTTTAAACGGAATATCAGTAATTACAACTCAGAATGTTGAAAAATTAAGTGCAATAGGCGGTCCGAAAGATGCCGTGCCGTGGACGGCAATTTTTACGGGAATATTAATTGTAAATTTCTTTTACTGGACTACAAATCAGGCGATAGTACAGAGAACACTCGGAGCAAGAGATTTAAAATCTGGGCAGAAAGGTATACTTTTAGCATCTGTTTTCCTTCTGCTTCTTCCTATAATGCTCAACTTGCCGGGACTGATTACTTACCATATTATCGGAGAAGGACTGAAACCTATTGATGTGGCATATCCCGAACTTGTAAATAAAGTCCTTCCTTTACCGTTAATCGGTTTTTTTATAGCTGCATTGTTCGGTGCGGTTCTCAGTACATTCAATTCTTTCCTGAATTCAGCGGCAACTATATTCTGTAATGATTTGCTGCCTATAATTTCCAAAAAGGAAAAATCGGATAAGGAACTTATAATATTTGCCAAGAAAATATCAACAGTTATGGCACTTTTTACAATGATAGTAGCACCGTTTTTAATGTACGGAACTGAAGGAATATTTCTGTTCACAAGAAGATTTGCAGGATTTTTCAATATACCGATAGTAGCATTGTTTGTAGTAGGTATACTGAACAGGACAGTTTCGGGAAAAGCTGCCAGAATAACCGTTATGCTGCACATATTACTTTACTATTCTCTCGTGTGGATATTTAAAGTGAAAGTAAACTTTGTCCATGTAATGGGAGCGTTATTTGTATTTGATGTCGGGGTAATGCTTGTATTGGGTATTTTTCTTAAAAGAGAAGTCCCTTACAGAGAATCAAAGGAAAATAAATCAAATGTTGATCTGACTGATTGGAAATATGCTGATTTGATAATTATGACGGTAATATCAGGACTGTTTTATTTATATGCTCTTCTTTCTCCTATAGGACTTGCATCAAAATCAGGAAAACCTTTATTGATAACAGGAATTTTTTTAACAGCTGAACTTGTAATGGCAGTATATTTTTTAAGCAGAAAAAGAAAAAATCCGTAAATTGATTTTTAAGGAGGAAAAATAGAATGAATAATATAGTTTATATTTTACTGGATCAGGTAAGAAAGGACATGTTGGGAACATACGGACATAAAATAGTCAAAACTCCGAACATAGACAGACTTGCTGAAGAAGGAGTAAAGTTCAGGAATGCCTTTACGCCTGCTTCAGTTTGCGGTCCGGCAAGAACTTCGCTGTTTACGGGACAGATGCCTTCCACTCACGGTATAATAAAAAACGGAGAAAAGGGAGGTATAGGAGAAATAAGCCGTGAATCTCCGAATATAATGGCGGATTTAAAAGACTATGATACTTATGTAGTCGGGAAATGGCATGTAGGAACAAGATCGGTACCTTCAGATTATGGAATAAAAGGACATGATTTTGACGGATACGGATATCCGGGAAGCGGAGTTTATAAAAACCTCGTATTCAATCAGCCGCCGACAAGGGGAAACAGATATAAGGAATGGCTTAAAGAGAAAAGATATGAAATTCCTGAAGTAACTAAGGCTTATTTTGGTGACAATCCTCATCTGAGAGTTCAGGAATTATGTGGTCTTCTGTCCGGAACAGAAAAGGAAACAATACCTTATTTCATAATAGATGAAGCTAAAAAATTTATTACGGAATCACTTAAGGAGGGAAAACCGTTTTTTACATGGATTAATTTTTGGGGACCTCATACACCGTGCATTGTTCCCGAACCTTACTATTCCATGTATAAACCTGAAGATGTAGTTTTGGATAAAAGTTTTTTCACCCCCCTTGAAGGTAAGCCGAAACATTATAAGACAATTTCAAAAATGTGGGGCATGTGGGAAGCAAGTGAAGAAAAATGGAAAGAAGTCATATCCAAGTTTTGGGGTTATATAACCCTCATTGATGATGCTATAGGAGAATTATTTACTTTTCTCAAAGAAAATAATTCCTATGATGATACTTTCATAGTAGTGACGGCAGATCATGGAGATGCTATGGGAGCACACAGAATGATTGAAAAAGGGGAATTTATGTTTGATACTACGTACAATATTCCCATGATAATAAAAGATCCTCAGTCTGACAGGAAAAATGAAATCGATGACAGTCTTGTATATTTGCATGATCTTACGTCTACTGCATATGATATTTCAGGAAAAGAAATTCCTGAAGAGTTTCAGGGAGAGTCAATATTGGACATAGTGAGGGAAAATCACCAAAATGACAGAAAAGGTCTGTTATGTCAACTCGCAGGGCATTTTGTATATTTTGAACAGAGAATGTGGAGAAGAAATGATTTTAAACTGGTGTTTAACGCTTCGGATATTTGTGAACTTT
>JAUNKI010000137.1 GCA_030532815.1 Leptotrichiaceae bacterium | reverse complement strand
CTTCTTTTTCGATATGGACTACCTCAATATCGAAGAGGACTAAAACTTTGTGTCTATTCTTACAGGATCCAATTCTGATATGGACTACCTCAATATCGAAGAGGACTAAAACGATACTTGATCGAATTCAATTAACCCTTACAGATATGGACTACCTCAATATCGAAGAGGACTAAAACTTAAGGCTCTCAATTTGCTGCTCATACTTATTGATATGGACTACCTCAATATCGAAGAGGACTAAAACAATATTCCTTAAAAGTATTTCGTTTTTTAGAGATATGGACTACCTCAATATCGAAGAGGACTAAAACTATAAAACTATTTTTTCAGCTCCTTTTATAATGATATTGTTTACTTCAATATCAAAAAAAATATAAAAACAATGTGCTTATCAGGTGTTGCCTGATAAGCTTTTTAATAAGCAGATTACAGTGATGATGAAAACTTTAATGTATAAATACAGGGAGAATATATGAAATTCAATAAACGTTTATTAACAGATAATGAAATTAATTTGATTAAAATTTTATTGGACAATATAAATTTTAAATACTCTAAAATAAATATTTCTTTTCCTGACAATGTTATTACACTTGACGACGGGGGAATGGGAAGTTTTTTATTTTATTATGGTGAAAACTTTCAGAATACCCTAAAAGTTATCCCTATATCAGAATATCAGTTTAAAGACAGAGACAATGTCTTGGTACTGGTAACTTTGTATTCTTACAGTAACGGACAATTATATGAACTGGACATATGGAAAACAGATTTTAGTCCTTTATTAACTTATCCGAATAAACTATAATTTGATAAGTTGTCTGAAATCTTTCGGATAACTTTGAAAATATAGACGATAACTTCAATATTGAATAGGATAGAGGCTTTTACAGGAAATAAAAATTTTGTTAAAAAATACATGAAATTGAAAAATAGAAGTGGATATAGTAAAAAAAATAAAGTTTTTTCTTTCTTTTTTCTTTAAAATAGGTTATAATATTAAAAAAAATTAAGGAGTGATTTTATGAAAAAAAATATTTTGGGATTATTTTTACTAATCAGTATTTTCAGCTTTTCTTTTAATTCTGTTGAACAGATTAGAACAAAAAACAATGAACTTTCCAAAAATAATCCTTTTAAGTTCAAAGGGGAAAATAAAGGAAAAAGAGCTTTTTCCTATTCATGGAACACGGTAGATGCCAATGTCTTTTATCAGGGAAATCAGGTAACCAAAGTAGAAATTAAAGGAAATTATATTGCAGAACAGAATAGTGGTAAAATTTTTGAAAAATTCCTGAGAGAACTAAGCAAAATCATAAATATTCGTAGATTAGATGAAATAATTAATAAAAGCGAACTGATGGAAGACTATCTTTACAATTCAACAGATAAAAAACAGGAATATTTAGCTGAAACAGCTGATTACAGAGTAAAATTAACAACAAGAAGAAATCTCGGAGAATTCTTTTTAGGTGCAACATGGGATTCAAGAAGAACTAAAGATAAAAATGTATTAATAATAGAAATAACAAAAAAATAAGAAAAATATAAAATCGGTAATAATTAATCCGGACTGTCTAACAGAAAAAAAATGATGAAATTATAAATTTTATGTATCGGGAGCTGTTTCATAAAATAAGAAAAATATTCAATTATAAGTTTTATGGATTTTTTACTTTTATAAAATCAATAAAAATAATATTTATAACTAGAGAATTATTTTTTACTTATGAAGCAGTTCCTGAGTAAAAGTTTATAATTCTTAAATACATGTATTTATATATATTAAAAAATTGTTTCTGATTTGTGCAGCAGCCTCTGATTAATTTATTTTTCTGTTTCAGATGCAATATTAAATCAAATCTTTTCTTTAAATTATCAACTAATATCAGTTCAGTTACAATCTTTTAACAGTTATCCTTATTAAAGTAAATAAAATATATTAAATTTTTTAAAATAATGAAGCTGAAAGTCAGAATTATCTTATAAGTCAAAAATGATTCTCTAACAATAAGCATTATATATTTTTAAAAATTAAATAGTATTGTTTTTACAGAATTTATAAAAGTAAAAAATCCATAAAACTTATAATTGGATACGTTTTTCTATCTTACGAGATATTCCAGAATATATTAAAATTTTATAAACAGTAAATCCGATATTCTGTTATTTACAACTTTTAAAATTTTCGTTAAATCTTTTATTTTGATAGCTTTCAGACATAATACAGAAAAAATAATATTTTTTAAAATATATAATGTTTACAGTTAGAAAATTATTTTTATTTTATGAGAAAGTACGTCTTATTTGCGGCTGTATTTTTAATTTAACCTGTTATAAACAACAGATGTTAAAAAAGTCAAAAAAATATATAAGATTTCTAAAGACAAAAAAATAAAAATTTGATATAATGTTTACAAATAAAGGTATAAATAAACAGAAACCTATTATAATTTAACGGGAGGAAATAAATGAGCTATATAAAAGAATCAGATTTGGAAGTTTACAATGCAATAATCGAAGAAGAAAAAAGACAGGAAGAAGGCATAGAACTCATAGCTTCTGAAAATTTTGTTTCAAAAGCGGTTATGGAAGCTGCAGGATCGGTTTTTACAAATAAATATGCAGAAGGATATCCGAAGAAGAGGTATTACGGGGGATGTAGAAATGCAGATACAGTGGAAGAGCTGGCAATAAACAGATTGAAAAAAATGTTCGGTGCAAAATATGCCAATGTACAGCCTCATTCGGGTTCACAAGCAAACATGGGTGTCTACGTAGCATTATTGGAACCGGGAGACAAAATTTTAGGAATGGGCTTGAGTTCGGGAGGACATCTGACTCACGGATATAAAGTCAATTTTTCAGGGAAGAATTATAAGGGAATAGAGTACGGACTGGACCCCGAAACTGAACTGATAGATTATGAAGCAGTGAGAAAACTTGCATTGGAAGAAAAACCGAAGCTTATTATAGCAGGAGCAAGTGCATATTCAAGGATAATAGATTTTAAGAAATTCAGAGAAATAGCTGATGAAGCGGGAGCTTACCTAATGGTCGATATGGCACATATTGCAGGACTTGTGGCGGCAGGAGAGCACCCGAACCCTATGGAATATGCTGATATAGTAACTTCCACCACTCACAAGACATTAAGAGGACCTCGTGGAGGAGTAATCTTGACAAATAATGAAGAAATAGCTCAAAAAATAGATAAAATTATATTTCCGGGAATACAGGGAGGTCCTTTAATGCATATAATTGCTGCAAAAGCAGTGGCATTTAAAGAGGCATTAAGCCCTGAATTCAGAGAATATCAAAAGCAGGTAGTCAGAAATGCCCAAGTCCTTTCAGAAGAACTGGTAAAAGGCGGATTGAGAATAGTCAGCGGCGGAACGGACAATCATCTGATGTTAGTCGACTTGAGAGCAAAAGGTGTTACAGGAAAACTGGCAGAAGAAAAACTTGAAGAAGCAGGAATTACATGTAATAAGAACGCAATACCCAACGATCCTGAAAAACCTTTCGTTACAAGCGGAATAAGATTGGGGACGCCTGCAATTACGGCAAGAGGAATGAAGGAAAAGGAAACGGCTGAAATAGCACGTATGATATTAAAAGTATTGGAAAATGTAAATGACGATGAAAAAATAAAAGAAGTAAAAAATGAAGTTTCGGAATTAACAAAAAAATTCCCTTTATATAGAAAATCAGAGTAGTCAGAAGGAGAAAAATCAGTGAGAACAAATAGAAAAAATGATGAAATGAGAGAAATAAAAGTTACGAGAAATTATATTATACATCCTGAAGGTTCTGTTCTTATAGAATTCGGAAATACAAAAGTCATTTGTAATGCTACTGTTGAAGAAAAAGTTCCGCCTTTTTTAAGAGGAACAGGAACAGGGTGGATTACTGCGGAATACAGTATGCTTCCGAGAGCTACGAATAATCGTGTACAGAGAGAATCGGGAAAAGGTAAATTAATGGGTAGGACTATGGAAATCCAGCGGCTAATCGGAAGGGCATTAAGAGCTGCAATCAGCCTTGAAAAATTAGGAGAAAGAACGGTTATTATTGACTGTGATGTAATACAGGCTGACGGCGGAACAAGGACAGCGTCCATTACGGGAGGGTATCTGGCTTTGGAACTTGCCGTTGAAAAGCTCATAGATGAAGGTAAATTAAGTGAAATACCTATTAATTCAAAAGTTGCAGCAGTAAGTGTAGGGAAAATAAAAAATGAAGTTCTTCTCGACTTGGAATATGAAGAGGATTTTCGTGCAGATGTGGATATGAACATTGTAATGAATGATAAGGGAGAATTTATAGAATTACAGGGAACAGGTGAAGAAGCCACATTTACACAGGATGAACTTCTGAAATTTATTGAAATTTCAAGAAAAGGATTTGAAAAATTATTTAAATTATAATATAAACAGCATTTGCTGAAACAATTTAAAATAATAGTAAAATTATTAAAGTTCTTAATATAATATTTTAATAAATATAAAGGTATGATTTTATTTTAAAGTAAAATTGTACCTTTTTTGTTTTTATTATGTCATATATAAAAAATATTTTCAAATAAACTATAGTTTTAAACTAAAATATTTTGTAATTCAAATATATAATAAAAATTGACATTATCATATAAATTGTTTATAATTAGAAATAAGAAAAATTCATTAATATATAAAATATAATAATTAAACTATTTAAATTAAAGATATTTAGCAGTATAAAGTGGAG
>JAUNKI010000136.1:580-4793 GCA_030532815.1 Leptotrichiaceae bacterium | reverse complement strand
CAGCGAACGGGCATTTTTGAGCTTTAGTAAAATTTGTGTTGAATTGTTTTTTGATCGAACTTTTTCACAAAAAAGTTCGGATATATTTTTTTCAAAAAAAGCGTGAAAACAGTTTTTTGGCTCAACCTTTTTTAAAAAAAAGGTTGAAATACCCATAATTTAAATTACTACCACCTTTAGTTTTTTATTAAAAGCAGTAGTATTTTCAGCATTATAAATCTTTTTCCCCGTTGATATTCTCTTAATATAACAGCATTAAAACTTAACTTCGGGAGCTTTTTCGGCTCCTTCGGAAGCATTGAAGAATTCAGCTTTCTTAAATCCTAAAAATCCCCCGATAATGTTATTCGGAAACGTTTCAACAAATGTATTTCTGTCTCTTGCAGTTCCGTTATAATATTTTCGTGAACTTTGAATTTCAGTTTCTATTTGTGAAAGCTGGGACTGCAAACTTAAAAAGTTTTCATTGGCTTTTAAATCAGGATAATTTTCCTGTAACATCATAATTGATCTTAATGTTTTTGTAAGCTCATTTTCAATTTTCTGAATTTTTTCAATATTATCAATATCCTTTGTATCTATGGACATCATCTGACTTCTGAGCTTTACTACATTTTCAAGAGTTTCTTTTTCATGTACTGCATAGCCTTTTACAGTATTTACAAGATTAGGTATTAAATCCAGCCTTTTCTGCAAATAAACTTCTATACCGCTCCATCCTTCTTCATTAAGATTTTTCAATCTGATATATTTGTTGTATGCCCCTATCCCTATTAAAGCTAAAAATGCGATTATTCCTAAAATTATTATAAACATTGCCCATTCTCTCCTTTTCTTATTTTTTATCGTATTCTTTTATTTTTTCATATATAAATTCGTTTAATTCATCTTTTCCCGTATTTTTAAGTGCTGAATAGAAAAATACATCTTCATTTCCGAATTCCAGCTTCTTCTTTATTTCTTTCATCTGCCTGAATTTCTCATTATTGGACAGCTTATCGGTTTTGGTAAATATGATGTAATATTCTATATTGTAATGTTCCAGCCACTTCAGCATTTCCATATCTTCATTTGACGGAACTCTTCTTAAATCAAGAAGTAAAAATACTACTTTATCCCTTTGGGATTTCAAATAAGTTTCTATTGTATTTCCCCAGTTTCTCTTTACTGCTTCAGGAACTTTTGCAAAACCGTAACCCGGTAAATCTACAAAATAAAAACTATCATCTATTAAAAAATAATTTATAAGCTGTGTTCTTCCCGGTGTTTTACTCGTTCTCGCCAAACTTCTCCTGTTTGTCAGAGAATTTATAAGGGAAGATTTTCCTACATTGGATCTTCCTATAAAAGAAAATTCAAGACCTTTATTTTCAGGATAATCCTTTTCATAAACTGCCGACTTTACAAATTCGGATTTTTTTATTTCCAAATCAATCTCCTTTAATTAAATATAAATTTTAAAATTCTTCTTCACTTCATCCAAAGATTTTTGCTCAGGTATGAAATACCATCCTCCGTTTATCATTTTTCCGTTGCCTTTTATTTCATGCTGGTTAAAATTTGATTTATTTATTAATATTGCCGGAAGTGTTGATATAATTTTCAATGGATTGAAAGATATTTCCATTTTTTCCTCCATATATGAATATACTCCCGGAATGTACTGCCAACCTGAAGGCGAAATAAGTTTTTTTGCAATGCTCTGAATAACCTGTCTCTGTCTTTCGTCTCTTTTAAAAGCACTGTCGGTTTTTCTGTGACGTGTATATGCCAGAGCCCTTTCTCCTTTAATATTATATGTCTGTCCTTCAACAAACTTCTGATTATCCTGTGTAAAAGTATGATTTGCTACTATGTCCACTCCGCCGATTATATCAGTTAATGTTATGACATCGTCAAATCTGAATAGAATACTGTAATTTACCTTTGTATCAAGTAATTTTTCCACCGCTTTTATTGTACATTCCTTTCCTCCGTAGGCATAGGAATGATTTATTTTGTCAGATTTTCCGCCTTTTTCACAGGGAATTTCGGTATATGTATCTCTCGGAACAGATACCATCTGAATTTTTGCCAGAAAAGGTGTTACTTTGAGAAGTATTATCCCGTCAGTTCTTGAACCTTTTAAAGACTGATAGGGTCTTGCATCACTTCCTAAAATCAAAACATTGAACGGCATACACAACCAGCCGAAACATATTAATGTTAAAAATATTTTTTTCATTATTCCACCTCTTTTAACTTCTTTTGCACTGATTTTATAAGTTTTATTGAAGAGTTTTCAGAAATTTTTCTATTTCACTGTTCAGTTCTTCCAAACTTCCATTATTATTTATAATATAGTCACTTTTTTTCTTTTTTTCATTTATGTCCAATTGGGAATTTATAATATTCAAAGCTTCCTCTTTTGTTCTTCCGTCTCTTTTCATGATTCTCGATACCTGCGTATTTTTATTTGAGTATACGAGCAAAATAATATCAAATTCTTTTTCAAGATTAATTTCAAACAGCAAAGGTACATCTGCAACTACAATTTCATAATCTTTTTTCAAATTTTCTATTCTTTCTTTCATTATTTTTACAATTAAGGGATGCATTATAGAGTTTAATATATCTACCTTTTTTTCATCTTTGAATACTATTTGTCCTAATTTATTTCTCGATATTTTTCTGTTTTTAAAACTTTCATATCCGTCTGAAGGAATATCTTCCAATACTTGTTTTCCGAAACTGCTGACTATTCTGTCAACAACTTCAGGATAAAGGATAACTTCCCTTGAAATAATATCGGCATCCACAACCGGAATTCCTTTTCTTTTCAGTATTTCCACCACAGTGCTTTTTCCTGTACCTATTCCCCCTGTCAACCCTATTACCATAATTTCAGCCTCGTTTTATTATTTTAATAACCGTCTTATGCTTTTACTTTTATAATCTCACAATAAATATGTCCAGATTATTCCATCCCGTCAAGCATCAGACGAGCATCCTTATCTCCATTGTCTGCCGCCTGTTTCAGATATTTTTTTGCAGTTTCCTTATTTCCGAGATCATAATAAGAAACTCCCAGATTATATAGAGCTTTTTTATTTCCGACTTTGTTCAGAGCAATTTCAAAATATTTTACAGCTTCTTTAGGCTGTTTCAATTGGGAATATATCAGTCCCGTATTATAGGCATTTTCATTCATTCCGTAATCATCCACAAGAGCTTTGTAATATTTCAGTGATTCCTGTAATTTTTTCTGTTCATAGTAAAGTATGGCAAGATTGTTTACCGCTTTGGCAAGTTTACCTTTTTCTATAGACTTCAGATAATATTTTTCGGCTTCCGCCTTATTACCTGATGTGTCATAGGAAAGAGCAATATTATAAAGCAGTTCGGGATCCTCACTTACTCCATCCATTGTTTTTAATATATCTGCTGCTTTTTCTCCCTGATTCTGCTCCTGATACAGGTAAATGAGATTATATGAAGCTTTCTGTTTTTCCCCTGTATTCATGGCTTCTTTATAATATTTTTCAGCCAAATCATATTTCTTCTGTTTTTCATAAACCGTTCCCAAACTCAATGCCGTTTTTCCGGTTCTATTTTTATTATAAGCATTCAAAAAATATTTTTCAGCTTCCTGTAATTTCCCGGATTTTTCATAAAGAACTGCAAGGTTGTAAGCTGCCGTATCGTCTTTTTCCTTATCCACTGCAAGTTTGTAATAATATTCGGCTTTTTTCACATCTTTTGCTTCGTCATACAATAACCCCAGTCTGTAATATACTCCGTTTATTCCTTTGGTCAAAGCCTGCTCAAAATATTTTACGGCATTTTTATTATCGTTTTTCTTTTCATATAATATTCCGAGATTATAGGCAGCTTCAGCATTTCCGAACTTATCAATCGCTATTTTATAATTTTTTTCGGCAGAAACCGTATTATTCATTTCTTCATATAAATTTCCTAAATTATAGTAAGCATCTCTGTCTCCGTTGTCGGCAGCCATCTGAAAATATTTTATTGCTTCATTTCTATTCTTTAATTCATCATATATCAATCCTAAATTGTACATTGCATCTACATTTTTTGTTTTTTCCACTGATTTTTTATAATTTTCAACTGCCAGATTTTTATTTTTACGGCTGGAATATAAATATCCCAATTTATAATATGCCTTATTTTGTCCTAACCTTACTGCTTCTTTATAATATTTTTCAGCTTG
>JAUNKI010000136.1:0-570 GCA_030532815.1 Leptotrichiaceae bacterium | reverse complement strand
TTCAGAGTATCATATAAAACTCCGAGATTATAAGCCGTATCTCCATCTTCCTTTTTCAAAAACGACTGTCTGTAATATTTTTCGGCTTCCTTATAATTTTTTTCAGTATGATATTTAAGACCTTTGTTAAACAACTCTTCAGATGATATTTCTTCGGAAAATATATTAAATGACATTATTAAAGCCGCTATTCCTAAAATAATTAATTTTTTCATAAAACCTCCAATTTAACTTTCTTTTTCCGTGAGGGCTCATTGCCGTACTCCCCAAACTTTTTTGAAAAAAAGTTTGACAAAAAACCACCAACTCAAATTATTTCTAACTCAAAAACACTCCATTCACTGAAAAATCACAAACTCGCTTCGCTCAAACAGTGATTTTTCTTAACGTTCATTCCCGTATTTTTTTCGTTGAAATAATTTGAATGTTGGAATTTTACTCATAATTTAAGTATATATTTCTATTGCCATTTCAATTTAACTACAATTTTATTAAAAAACGTTTCTTTATATTTCAGTTCCCTTCAACATTCAAATTTTACTGCGTGAAAAATGCAGGGAGTGAGCGTCG
>JAUNKI010000135.1 GCA_030532815.1 Leptotrichiaceae bacterium | reverse complement strand
AGTATTTTTGAAGTATTAAAAATTTTGTAGCCGGTAGCAGGAGTGTGAGGGCGGCGTAAGCCCTCACGGAAAAATTTTCATTAAACTTTTGTTTCAAAAAGTTTAAATAGTTTCATTTAAATTTTACAAAAATTTTCTTTTATAATGAAGCTTTCAGAATATCCGCCACATCATCTTTCGTCAGTTTATAAACGGAACCTAAAATCGGACGGTTCGTAGCTATTCGTGCCATTTTTTCAATATCCGTATTGTCAATTCCGACTTCGGAAAGACGTATCGGAGCTCCGAGAGATTTCCAGTATGACTGTAGTTTTAAGATTCCCTCTTTTGCAGTTTCTTCATCGGATTTGCCTTCAGGATTTACATCCATTACATTTACTGCAAACTGTTTTACTCTGAGAATGTTTTTCGGTAAAATATGAAACAGCCAGTTAGGCATAATTATTGAAAGACCTTCGGCATGAGCAATATCATAAACTGCACTGACCGCATGCTCTATTCCGTGAGTTGCCCAGTCGCCCACAGTTCCCCAACTCAGAGAGTAGTTCAGCCCTATAGTTGCCGACATCATAAGAATCGCCCTTATATCATAGTCATGAGGATTTTCCAGTGCAAGGGGAGCATATTTCATGACAGTTTTTAAACTGCTTTCAATAAGTCCGTCCATAACAGGATTATGTTCAGCATTAAAGTATTGTTCTATCATATGTGACATTGTGTCCACAACTCCGTTTACAGTCTGGTTTTCGGGAACGGTAAACGTATAGACAGGATCGAGTATGGAAAATTTAGGATAAGTCAGCGGACTGCTCCAGCCTATTTTTTCTTCAGTTTCAACGTTTGTAATGACACTTCCCGGATTCATTTCGGAACCTGTTGCTGCAAGGGTGAGAATATCTCCGAAAGGAAGTGCTTTTTCGGGAGAATGTTTCTTTTTTACAATATCCCATGGATCCCCGTTATAATAAGTTCCCACTGATATAAGTTTTGCACAGTCGACCGTACTTCCTCCGCCGGCAGCGAGAAGGAAATCAATATTGTTTTCTCTTATTATTTCAACAGCCATTCTTACTGTGGATACACGGGGATTCGGTTCTACACCTCCAAGTTCAAAAATTTCAAATCCTTCCAACTGTCTGTAAATTTCATCGTACAACCCGTTTTTCTTAATACTTCCTCCCCCGTAAAGAAGCAGGATTCTTTTTCCGTATACTGAAATTTCTCCTGCAAGATGTTTGATTTGCCCTTTTCCGAAAAGTATTTTTGTAGGATTCTGATAAATAAAATTGTTTATCATAGCAAAACCTCCCTTAAATATTATTTGTTTTTTATTTATATTTTACACTACAAAACTTAGTTTTTAGGTATAGAATACGCTGAAAATAATATATTAAGGAAAACAGTATAATAAAATGCGGAATATTTCTGAAAATATTTAAAGAAAACAGTTGACCGAAATATATTTTATTTGAAAAAGCAGTTTCACAAGGGAGGAGGATATGTTAAATCGTAAATTTCATATATTTTACTATTTTTTAATTAAGGTATATCTGAAAACTCAAAATCCACAATATTTTCAATGCTTGTTTTAAATTAACAGAATTACGATAAAACTCATATTCTGTTATTTACAATTTTTAAAATATTCGTTAAAAATCTTTTGTTTTGACAGTTTTCAGACACACTCTAAAATGAATAAAAATAAAATTTATTATTTCTAAAAATATATATTATATATGATTACAGAACCGTTTTTTGACTTATGGAAGTTGTAAAATTAGTAAACAGTAAATATAGAGATTTTCCAAATTACTGTTTTTTTGAATAAAATTCAAAAATCTTCTGTCCGATATATCCCGAAAATAGACCGATTAAAATTCCTGCTACAACATCACTCACATAATGGACCGTCAGATACAGTCTTGAAAATGAAATAAGCACGGCAATAGTCAAAATAAAAATAAAATGTTTCCTCATATTTTTAAAAAATACATATATCATTACAAATGATGCAGCAGTGTGTCCCGAAGGAAAAGAAAAATCTTTCGGTTCATTTATTAAAAGTATTATATCGGATATTTCGCTGAACGGTCTTGGCCTTTGAATTACAGGTTTCAAAATTACATTTACCGTAATAGCACATATTAAAAGAGAAAGCAGGGATATGATTCCGGTTTTTCTGTATTTTTTAATAAAAAGAAAAACTGCTGAAAGTGCAATCCATATAAATCCGTGATCCCCTAAACGGGTAAAAAATATCATAATTTTATTAAAAAAATCATTTTGCAGTGAATGCTGAAAAGTATAAAAAAATTTTACAGCGGCTATTTCCGCATTCTGTATAATATTGAGCATATTTTCTCCTAAAAATTTAATTTTTATTTTAACATTATATATTAAAAATAAAAAAAATAAAAGCAGTAAAAAAATTAATTTCTTTTTAATTATAAAAAATTATGATATAATATTACAAATATAAAATAAAATCAAGGTTAAATTATGGACGTAAAAGCTGTAGATTTAATCAATAAGGTACATAATCTTATAAGCAGAAATGACAAAAAATTACTGAAAGAAATTCTTGTACATGTGGAAAATAAGAATATGGATTTGTCGATTATAAAAGAAAAGTGCAAAAATACCTTTTTTCAGAAAATATCATTTTTTTACATTATTTTCTTATACTGAGAGGGCTTTCCTATTTTGAATATACTGAAAGCAGGAAAGAATACCTTAAACAGAAAAAAGAACTGAAGTGAGAAATATTGAATTTCATAGAAAATAATTCGGAAAAAGTAGAAAAAAAAGAATTTTTAAATACATTTGTACAGAAAATATAGTTCGTAATATAATTGGGAGGGTTAATGTGAAAAATAAAAGGAACGGCGGGTTTACACTCGTTGAGGTTTTAATGTATTTGGCAATTATTTCAATTCTTTTTGCCGTTACTTTCAATGTCCTGCAAAATCAGAAACAGAAACAGGAGTTTTCAGTTCAGAAAAGAAACATAAGTCAATTCATAAGAAAGGTTCAGCAATATGCTCAATATAACAGAAAAGAATACACGGTTGATTTTAGGATATCCGAAAGGACGGTTTATTTTATAAGTGAAGAAAACGGAAAAAAGGATATAATAGGAAAGCTGAAAATATCGGGGAATATATCATATATGACAAATAATTCAGATAAAAACGCCGATTTTAAAAGGAGAACTACCATAGAAGGAAATTTTGAAAAAGGCTTTTCTGTTTATCTTCTGAATAAAAAAGGAACTGAAATATATTACAGAATATCCACAAATACCATAAATGCGGCAAAATATCCGATAATAAGCATTTACAGGGCAAAAAATCCCATAAACATAAATAATGACTATGAAAAGTCAAATTTATGGGAAGAGGAGATTTAAATGCCGAAGAAGAGCTTTTCTGAAAGAGAACGGAAAAATTTTTTGAGTGTTTTATTTTCAGGAATATTTTTAATTTCTCTATTTATTTTTTATATAAATTTTGTCACTTATAAAGAAAATCTCAAAGGAATAAAAAAACTGTATGTCAAAATAGACGGAAGAATGGGAACAGTCTTAAAAATAAATAATAAATATTTGAAAAAAAAGGTAGTAATAAAAAATAGCGGAAATTTTGGTTACGGTTTTTATTTAATAAAATATGAAGTAAAAAATATAAAAGATAAAAACGGTTTTTTAACTTTGGAAGGGAAAATTTTAGGTTACAAAGAAGGGAAACTGAACGGTATAAGAAGGTATATTTCAAATATATTTGACGAACTGTTTATAACAGAAGACAATCTTTATGCTTTTTCAAAGGCGGCAATTTTAGGGGAAAAATCTTATATATCAAAAGATATGAATGAAAAGTTCAAATATACCGGGCTTGCTCACCTTACGGTTATTTCAGGAACTCATATAAGCCTTGTTATAATGGGAATAATCAGAATGCTGGACGGTATTAGTGCAGGGTATAGAATAAAATATATTTTGGCATTGGCAGTTCTGACTTTTTACTGTATCATTACAGGAATGTCTCCGGGAATACTCAGAGCGTATATAATGGGGGCAATGATGATTTCAGCAAGAATTTTATTTGAAAAGGAGGACAGTAGGAAGTCTCTTTTAATTTCAATAATTGTTATAATTGTTTTAAACCCTTATTCGATATTTGATATTTCAGTCCAGTTGTCTTATGCGGCAGTCATTGCCATAATATTTATTTACCCTGTTTTTGAAAAAATATTTGAAGAAAAGTATTTTAATAAAATGCCAGATGGGATATTGAAAAATGCATTGAAACTGTTACTTTTAAGTTTTGTTATACAGATGACGAGTATTCCTTTATTTCTTTACTATTTTGATAAACTTCCTCTCTTTTCGTTTTTACTGAATATTGCGGGAGTTCCTTTGGGAACGGCACTGATAGAAATTCTTTTCGGAACGGTTTTTCTAAACATACTGGGAGTAAACATATTTAATCCGCTTTTTATAATGATTATAACAGTAATTTATAACGCTTTTGAAGGTTTTATATCTGCAGGCGGTAAAATACCTTTTTTACAGACTGAAGTGCCGATAAAAGTGAATATTTTTTTTGTAGTGATTTATTATATAATTTTATTCGGTTTACTCGGATTTTTTCGGAACAAAAAATATATCCGAGAGCTGTCTCATAAAGCATAAAAACATATTTAATCATAAATTTTATATATTTTCTATTTTTATAAAATCAGTAAAAATAATATCTTTTAGTTTTTAAAAATATATAATACTTATAGTTGGAGAATTATTTTTGACTTAAAAAAACAATTCAGCACAAATGTTTTTTTCGTGAGGGCTCATCGCCGCCCTCACACTCCTGCTATCGGCTACAAAATTTTTTAACACTCAAAAATACT
>JAUNKI010000134.1 GCA_030532815.1 Leptotrichiaceae bacterium | reverse complement strand
CAAATATTATTACTTTTTTCAATAATTATACTTTTTTATATAGTAAAAATTATGAAAGTGTGATAGAAGTATTTGAATTTATTATAACAAAAGATAAAGTATATTTTGAATATTTTTGGGACGATGATGATTGGAAAGAATTTTTAAAAATATCAAGAGATATAAACAGTTACCTTGAATTAGAAATGAATGAGATATAAAGATAAAGTTAAAAGCTCGGCATTCAAAATTTTCCGAGTAAATATGAATTATGCTGATAGGGAAAACAGCTGTCTGAACGAAGTGAGTTTGCTGTTTTCCAAGCATAATGAATATTCTACGTCAGAATAAAAAAGGGGAATGAAAATGGAAATAAAATACTCAAAATTTGATTTTAATAAAAATGACATAGGATTTTTTCTTTTTTTCATGATTTATATACAACCACAACTTTTATTTTCAAAAAATATGGAAGATATTCTAGTAAGTAGTTTATTTTTAAGTATTGCAATATTTTATTTTATATATCGTTTTTATTTAGTTTGGATTTTAAAGAAAAAAGGAGAAATTAAATTCTATAATGAATTAATTGAAATTAAAGGAAAATTTTTTGTTAAAAAATTAGGATATAAAAATATTAGGAATTTAACAATAAGGAAAAATTATTTAAACTCATATGATATAGTCATAAATTATGATGAAAGTATAAATTTTTTTCGATATTTAAATAATTATTTTTTTGATAAATTTTCTTTTGGAAAAAATCGTGATAATAGTTTTGTTATTTGTGATGTAAAAAATACGGAAGAAGTTTTAAAATATATATTAAAAAAAATAGGATATTCTGAATATGAGATATCTGATGAAACAAATAAGAAAAAACTATATGTAAGATATTCTCTATTTGAAAGAGCGTATTTAATATATTGGGGGATATTTCTTATGTTATGTTTATTTATTTTTATATTTCCCCAAATTATAGTACTAATAATAGTATATTTAATAGTTACAAATGTTAGAGTTTTAAAAAAAGAGTATACTATGATAAAGTATGGTAATAAAATAAAAATATACGAAAAAAATAAAATTATTTATGTCATTGAAGATTTTTATGAAGATAACGGAAAATTTACTATAGAATACAATAATCAAACGCTTTTTTCACAATATAATTTTTATTATTTTTTCAATAATATGCTTCCAAAAAATTATAAAAAAGAAAAGTTAGATTGATTTATGAATTTTTTAAAATAATTAAATAACAGAGGAATTATGTATAATTTAATGGTATAAAGTTAATAGTTAAAAAACGGATTAAAATTATATAGAGATTAAAATTAATAAAATCCTCAATATTCAATTTATTTTGGGAAAAAATATTTATTTTTCATAAAATATCAAATAAAGTTAAAATTTCGGCATTCAAAATTTTCCAAGCATAATGAATATTTATGAGGGATAAAAAATTTTGTAGCCGATAGCAGGAGTGTGAGGGCGGCAATGAGCCCTCATGAAAAATAAATAACGGCTCAGTATTGCTTTTAAAGATACTCTCAGTTGTATTTTAGTAATGAAAGTATCTTTTTTAATGGAAAGAAATGTAAAATAAAAAATTTACATTTTTTATATTTAAAATATTCTAATATATTATATAAATTTTTAAGGAAGTTATATATATATAAAATATAATTTATAAAATTGATGAAAAATAATAAAAATCTTGACATAAAGGCATAAATATTATAAAATAATCAGGTTATAACTCATAAACTAAATGCTGAAAAAATTATGTATTTTATGTACATAATTTTTAGAGTGAATTTAGAGTAAATCGATATATTCTATGTGGGTATACAGTATGTCTGATAAAGAGACATGGATTGAAGAAATGAGCTTTTTAAAAGTTTTAGTTTATAAAATAACGAGAGAATAATTATATAGAATGTTGGAAGGAGGAAACATGCCTACTATTAATCAATTAGTAAGATTTGGTAGAAGTACATCTGAAAAGA
Organism: Leptotrichiaceae bacterium; assembly: GCA_030532815.1. Taxonomy (GTDB): domain Bacteria; phylum Fusobacteriota; class Fusobacteriia; order Fusobacteriales; family Leptotrichiaceae; genus Pseudoleptotrichia. The sequence goes on along the minus strand of JAUNKI010000134.1, from coordinate 3,088 downwards.
AGAAGAAATCACCTGCATTAAAAGGAAACCCGCAAAAAAGAGGTGTGTGTGTCAGAGTATATACAACTACACCTAAGAAACCGAACTCAGCCTTAAGAAAGGTAGCAAGGGTTAAACTTGTAAACGGAATTGAAGTTACGGCTTATATTCCGGGGATTGGGCATAACTTACAGGAACACAGTATTGTTCTTATAAGAGGAGGAAGAACGAAAGATTTGCCGGGGGTTAGATATAAAATAATCAGAGGTGCTTTGGATACTGCAGGAGTAGTAAACAGAAAGCAGGCAAGATCCAGATACGGAACTAAGAAACCGGCTGCGGCAAGTTCAAACTAAAATTTTTAAAAAGTAAGGAGGACAAATAAGTGTCAAGAAGAAGAAGAGCGGAAAAAAGAGACGTTTTACCTGATTCTCAATTTAATGATAAAGTAGTAACGAAATTTATAAACGGATTAATGAAAGACGGGAAAAAATCATTAGCTGAAAAAATATTTTATACGGCATTGAAAGAAATAACTGAAGAAACTCAGGAAGAAGGAATTGAAATCTTCAGAAGAGCTATGGAAAATGTGAGACCACAGCTGGAAGTAAGATCAAGAAGAATCGGAGGAGCGACTTATCAGGTTCCTGTTGAAGTGAGAAAAGAAAGACAGCAGGCATTGGCAATAAGATGGCTTGTAAAATATACGAGAGAAAGAAAAGAATACGGAATGGTAAATAAATTGAAAAAAGAACTGATTGCTGCGGCAAATAATGAAGGCGGATCAGTTAAGAAAAAAGACGACACATATAAAATGGCGGAAGCTAACAGAGCGTTTGCACATTACAAGTGGTAATCGGCAATTTCTAATGTATACGTTTAATCAGGTAATGAAATTGATAAGGAGGAAATAACAGAATGGCAAGAAAAGTTGCTTTGAAAGATACCAGAAACATCGGTATCATGGCACACATAGATGCCGGAAAAACAACTACAACTGAAAGAATATTGTTTTATACAGGAGTTAACCATAAAATCGGAGAGGTTCACGAAGGAGCCGCTACAATGGATTATATGGAACAGGAGCAGGAAAGAGGAATCACTATTACGTCTGCAGCAACTACTGCATTTTGGAACGGAAACAGAATTAATATAATAGACACACCAGGTCACGTGGACTTTACGGTGGAAGTTGAAAGATCTCTTAGAGTGTTGGATGGAGCTGTTGCTGTGTTTTCAGCAGTTGACGGAGTTCAGCCTCAGTCTGAGACAGTGTGGAGACAGGCGGATAAATATAATGTACCGAGAATGGCATTTTTAAATAAAATGGACAGAGTAGGGGCGGACTTTAATATGTGTGTAAATGATATTAAAGAAAAACTCGGAGGAAACGGAATACCGGTTCAGCTTCCTATAGGTGCCGAAGATGCCTTTGAAGGTGTTATTGATCTGATAACTATGAAAGAATATCTGTTCAAAGATGAAACAATGGGAGCGGATTATTCAGTGGAAGAAGTAAGAGCAGATTTACTGGAAGAAGCTCAAGTTGCAAGAGAACATATGATTGAATCGGTAGTTGAAACTGATGATGCATTAATGGAAAAATATTTCGGAGGAGAGGAAATTTCCGAAGAAGAAATAAGAAAAGCTATAAGAGCTGCTACAATAAGCGGAATAATAGTTCCTGTACTGTGCGGAACAGCTTTTAAAAATAAAGGAATACAGCCGCTTCTTGATGCAGTGGTGTATTATATGCCGTCACCGTTGGATATCGGATCGGTAAAAGGAATAGATCCTAAAACTGAAGAGCCTATGGAAAGGGAAGCATCTGATGATCAGCCTTTCTCAGCGTTGGCATTTAAAATATTAACAGATCCGTTTGTAGGAAGACTTTCGTTTTTCAGAGTATATTCAGGGGTTCTGAACAAAGGTTCGTACGTGCTGAACTCTACGAAAGGTAAAAAGGAAAGAATGGGAAGACTGCTTCAGATGCACGCAAATAAAAGAGAAGAGTTGGATATAGTTTATTCGGGAGATATTGCTGCAGCGGTAGGATTAAAGGATACAACTACGGGAGATACTCTGTGTGATGATACTAAACCTATAATACTTGAAAAAATGGAATTTCCTGATACGGTTATACAGATAGCGGTTGAACCTAAAACAAAAGCCGATCAGGAAAAAATGGGAACTGCCCTTGCGAAACTGGCTGAAGAAGATCCTACATTTAAAGTAACAAGTAATCAGGAAACTGGACAGACGCTGATTTCAGGAATGGGAGAACTTCATCTGGAAATTATCGTAGACAGAATGAAAAGAGAATTTAAAGTGGAAGCCAATGTAGGTAAGCCGCAAGTTGCATACAGAGAAACGATTACGGGAAATTCCGATGTGGAAGAAAAGTATGCTAAACAGTCAGGAGGAAGAGGACAGTACGGACATGTTAAAATCAGAGTGGAATCAAATCCTGATAAAGGTTATGAATTTGTAAATGAAGTTACAGGAGGGGCAATTCCGAGAGAATATATTCCTGCTGTAGACAAAGGAATACAGGAAGCATTGGAAGCGGGAGTTGTTGCAGGATATCCTGTACAGGACGTAAAAGTAACTCTTTATGACGGAACTTATCATGAAGTGGATTCATCGGAAATGGCGTTTAAGATAGCAGGATCTATGGCTATTAAAAAAGCTATGAGAGCTGCAAATCCTGTATTGTTGGAGCCAATATTCAAAGTGGAGGTTACAACACCTGAAGAATACATGGGAGATGTTATTGGAGATTTGAACTCAAGAAGAGGACAGGTGTCAGGAATGACTGACAGAAACAATGCAAAAATAATCAATGCTCAGGTACCTTTATCCCAAATGTTCGGTTATGCTACGGATTTGAGATCAAAAACTCAGGGAAGAGCATCATACTCAATGGAATTTGAAAAATACGTACAGGTTCCTAATAACATTGCTCAACAGGTAATAGCTGAAAGACAGGGTAAATAATAACATTTAAAATTTAATAAGAGAAAAAATATACGGAAAGCAAAAAATTAATAAAATTGGAGGAAAGAAAGAATGGCAAAAGCTAAATTTGAGAGAAGTAAACCACACGTAA
>JAUNKI010000133.1 GCA_030532815.1 Leptotrichiaceae bacterium | reverse complement strand
TTTTTCCCGAACTTTTTGATATAAAAGAAAAAATTGAAAATACTTCCTGGAAAGTTGCAGATATAAGCGGACAAAAAATCAAAGCAGAACTTTATACGAAAAAAGAAATAAAAACTAATGGAAAAGAAGATATTATTTTATCTATAAAAAATGGTCAGATATACGGTAATATAGGATTATACGGAGCTTACTCAGGAAAATACGAAATAAGCAGCCGTGGTAATACTATTTCATTTAAAATAAATGAGTTTAAAGATTTATCCGAATCAAATAAGAAGGTATCCGAGATTGAAAGGGAATTTCTTGATTATCTGAAAGAAGTACGGATAATAAACATTATAGATGAAAATACTTTATTTATGGGAATGAATGATCCTGATAATTATCTTGTATTTAAAAGATATCATTTAAAATAAACATCTAAATGGGAAAGGAGAATAGAATGTTGTTAGGATTGATTGTGCCTGTTATTTTAATAAGTTTGAATGTTTTTAAGGGAGTTTACCTGATAAAGACGGATTTCAAAAAAAGTATATTTTATTATTCGGATATACTCGTAATTATAACAGTTATAAGCTTTACGGGATTGGCAATGTTAAATTCCGTAGTAGAGTTATTAGGGAACAGATTGGGATTTTACAGACCGGGTGGAACTGTGGATGTTTATTTAACAGTTTTCGGAATTATTGGAATAGTTTTAAAATTGATTTTGATGATTTTTTATGTTGAAAAACTGAAAACAGTTATCGGAAAAAATCAGAACGCAGAAGGAAAAAAGAAATTTTTAATAGTATCGGTAATATTGGAAACATTATTTTTACTGTTTTTAATTTATTCAGCTTTTACATTTTCAATGATGCTCCCGAAACAGCTGTAAATATTATTAAAAATTAGGATACTGATTTTATATAAGAAAATAAATTGAAAATATGAGCAAAATTATATAGAGAATGTTTTATCGGGATTATAATACAATGACATATATTAAAATATGTAAAAAACAGATGAAGATAAAGGAAAAATTGAAGGGGAGAAAATGGAAAAAAAATTTGAAGAAGGAAAGGAAAACAGATTTAAGGGTATAATCGCTATGATGTTTACGATTCTGTCAATATTTCTTGTACTTACAGTAAAAAGTTTTATTTTATCAAAAATATATATACATCAGCTTATAGAAATGGGAAAAGGAACCGGAGAAGTAAGTGTATTGGGCATACTCGGACTGTCAAGTATAGTACTGCATACTTTTCTTCTGATTATTAGTGCAGTAATGCTTACACAGTTTATAAAATCATATTTCCTGATTGTTGACAGAAGGTTTGCAGTTAAAATAAGCAGATATGTAGTGGGAATAATTTTTGTGCTTATTGTTCTTACTTCTGTTTCTGAATTTTCAGATATGCTTGGTTTAAAGGGTACGGATATTAAGCTCGAAATAACACAGAAACTTATATTTTATTTTTTGGTAAGAATTCCTGCAGGGGTAATAAATACATCTACATATATTATTTTAGCATTAACTGTAATGTACGGAATAAAAATATACGAAAAATTTTCTTCGGAAAGAAGAAAGGAAGGAATAATTTATTCGGTAATAATTACTTTAAAGGGCTTTCTTATAATGATATTTGTTATAAGTATACTGAAAATACAGGAATATTTTATAATAGAGGGAAAAACTGCAGATTTTTTTAAAAGTGTCAGATTATTTTTCTTTTATTTGAGAAAACTTCCTGATTTCAGGAAAGAAATAATTAATCATCATAATTTTTTGGGAATTTTTATAATATTTATTACGGGAATATTTCTATACCTGCTGTTCTGTAGGAAAAAAAACAATGAAAACAGCTTGGAAGAGGATTAGTTTAAATTTTAAGGGAAAATATATTTTTAATTATATGAAAACTGATGTCTTGAAATAATACCCGAATATATAGTACAATATTAATAAAAGCTTAACAGTATATTGAAGAGACAATATACAAAATTAAGGAGCGGATAATTATGAGAATACTTGTAGTTGAAGATGAAATAAATCTGAATGATGTCATTACGGAAAAACTGAAGGAAAGTTATTACGGAGTGGACAGCTGTTTTGATGGTGAAGAAGCACTTGAATATATTTCCTATGTAGAATATGATGCGGTTATTCTTGATGTAATGCTTCCCAAGTTAGACGGATTTGAAGTTTTAAGGAAAATAAGGGCGAAAAATATAAAGACACCTATTCTTCTCCTGACGGCAAGAGACAGTATAGAAGATAGAGTCAAAGGACTTGATTACGGAGCAAATGACTATCTTGTAAAGCCTTTTGCCTTTGATGAACTTCTTGCACGTATACGTGTCATGTTGAGAGATGTTACGGGAAATGTAAACAATGTATTTGCAATAGCTGATTTGATAATGGACTGTGACACAAGAAAAGTGACAAGAAACGGAAATGTTATAAATCTTTCTGCCCGTGAATTTACTTTACTGGAATATATGATAAGAAATCAGGGGAGAGTTCTCACAAGGGAAAAAATAGAGGAACATATATGGAATTATGAATATGAGGGAGGGACAAATGTAATAGATGTGTATATAAGATATTTGAGGAAAAAAATAGATGAAGCCTATACTCCGAAACTGCTTCATACGGTACGTGGGGTAGGTTATGTTCTGAGGGTGGAAAATGAATAAAGTATCGATTAAGACAAAAATAACATTCTGGTATATAAGTCTTATGATGCTCCTTGTACTGTTTTTTTTAGGAGTAATTTTCTATATAAGTGAAAACCTTATTTTGAATTCTACGTATTCCGAATTGAAACAGACAGTAAGTTCAGCTTTTAATGAGCTTGATTTTTATAACGGTGAACTTGAAATAGACAGTGACATGAATGTAGTTATAAACAATGTTCATATTTCCATTTATGATGAAAATTTACAATTTATATATGGTGATCAGCCTTTAAGCTTTAAATACGATGATTCTTTCAAAGGTGACGGCAAAATAAAAATTGTAAAAAAAGGAAATAAAAAATGGTATGTGTATGAAGAAAAGAAAAATTTTAAAGAATACGGAGATATATGGTTCAGAGGTATAGTACCCGCTTCGGAAGCCGAAAAAGCCATTGAAATTATTATTTTCATTTCTCTTGCTGTTTTTCCTTTTTTAATATTTTTTATAGCTTTGTCAGGTTATTTTATAACGAAAAATGCTTTCAGACCTATTGAAAAAATAAGAATGGCAGCTGAAAAAATCAATGAAGGAAATGATCTTTCCCAGAGAATAAATATGGGAGAAGGTTATGATGAAATACATACTCTTGCAAATACTTTTGATACAATGTTTAACAGACTTCAGTCATCTTTCAACAGTGAAGTGCAGTTTACATCGGATGTATCTCATGAACTGAGAACTCCCATATCGGTTATTATTTCCCAAAGTGAATACGGGTTAGGGCATTTAAATACCGTTGAAAAAACCGAAAAATCACTGAATATCATATTACAGGAATCAAAAAAAATGTCGAGGCTTATTTCACAGCTTCTGACAATGTCCAGAATAGATCGGGGACACCAGAAGCTGAATATGGAATATCTCAATGTCAGTGAAATTACTGAAATAGTAATTGATTCTCAAAAAAATGACGCAGACAGTAAAAACATAAAAATTTTAACGGAAATAGCTCCCGAAATTTATATGAGAGGAGATGAACTTATGATAATGAGGCTTCTTATAAATCTTATTTCAAATGCTGTTTCCTATGGAAAGGAAAACGGTTGTATAAAAGTACGTCTTTTAAAGAAAAAAGGCAGAATTATCGGTAAAATTTCCGATAACGGAATCGGAATTGCAAAAGAAAATATAGACAAAATATGGACGCGATTTTTTAGAGTGGAAACTTCAAGGACTACTGATAACAGCGGACTGGGTCTTGCTATGGTAAAATGGATTGTGGAGGCACACAGGGGAAATATTTTAGTTGAAAGTGAACTGGGAAAAGGAAGTACGTTTACTTTTATACTGCCTGATAATCTTGATTTTAATACAAATGAAAAAAATGAAAGGATAAAGAATGAGAAATAAGTTTTTCAAAAACAATTTTCTTGTAATCTTAATATTCAGTATATTCTTTTTAGCCGATAAAAAGATTTTTTCTGAAAATAAAGATTATAAGCTTATTAAAGTTGCAAATGTAAAAATTTCAATTGAAGAAGCAAAAGTAATAGTTTTCAGACATTCAAAAATATCCCATGAAAAAGCAAAAATAACTAAAATTAAAATAGATAAGGAAAACAGAAAAAGAATTTATAAAATAGAATTTTTTTCAGGAGATAAGAAATATATTTACAGTGTTGATGCCGATACAGGAAAAATATTGAGTTATAGTCAGAAAAACAGAGAAATTGCAGGGAAAAAAACGGAAACGGAAAATATTGAAATTATTCCGGTCAAAGAATCTGAAGAAAAAGACAGGAAAAATGAAAATGCTCTGAAATATATCGGAGAAAATAAAGTGAGAGAAATAATTGCAGAAAGAATTACAGGAGCAAAAAAATCCGATATAGTAAAACTTCATTTGGCAAGAAAAAATGAGAAAACAGTATATATCGGGAAAATGGAGTATGAAAATACCGAATATGAGTTTATCGTAGATGCTTTTACAGGAGAAATTTTAAGCTGGAAAGTAGATGAGAAGTAATGGCGGGAATATATAAATCAGTATTAAAAAAATCAATAACAGGAAAGTCTGTAATAAAAAGGATTATTTTTCTCTTATTCCTGTGCGGAGCCTTCAGAATATACGGAGAAAGCAGTAATATAGTCTGTTTCATTCCTAAGGAACTTAAGACGAACAAGAAAGCAAAAATGATATATGAAGATACTGAAAAACATCTGAATGAAGAAATACCTGATAATATTAATTTGGGGATAGTAAAAACATTACTTGAAAAAAGAGTAGTAGTATTTCAGATGAGATGTAAATATGAAAATGAAATGTATAATTATATAATGGCTTCGGATTATGCCATAGACTATCTTACAAAAGGAAATTTTAAAGGTGAAAGCGGAGGAGACATGCTCCTTCCTTTGCCTACAAATAAGGCCTTTGTATTTCAGGATATGCTTTTTATCGGTGATTTAATGGATAATTCCGTAGGTTTAACCGATGAACTTCTTTTAACATTTTATCAGATAAATGTATATTATCTTGAAGAAGTGAAGG
>JAUNKI010000132.1 GCA_030532815.1 Leptotrichiaceae bacterium | reverse complement strand
ATTGGAACATGGTAAATTAAGATTATAAAATTAAATATATTATAGGGAGTGATTTTCAAATGAAAAAGTTCAGAAATTTAATATTAATTACAGCGGGAATGACGATTTTATCGTGTTCATCAATGGAAAATGGAGGAATATCAATAGGCGGGAATACTTCAGGAATGAAAATGAAAAATGTTGATTACTATTCATGCCCTGTTGACGATGTAAAAATCGAATATATGGATAAAGGAGAAAAAATAAAACTGACGGATTTTTCAGGCGATATATACGAGCTTAAAATTTCCAAAGCTGCAAGCGGTTCTTATTATGAAAGTTCTGCAGGTTCTTTCCATGTTAAAGGAGATGAGGCTGTATTAGTACTTAACGGAAGAACATTTACATGCGGTAAAAGACAGGCGGTAAAATAATTTATTGAAAAACGTTATTTTGTATTATAAAAAATAACAGTTTCAGATTAAAAGAGCTGTATTTCCGTTTATATAACACGGCTCTTTTAATTTGTAAAAAAACATAATAAATATTTTTTAGCAAAATATATACTGAAATAAAATAAAAAGTGTTTACTAAAATATACATTTATGATAAAATTAATATAATATAATGACTATTTGGGAGTTGAAACAATATGTTGGAAACGTTAATTTTTAGAGAAATAAGGTATAACAACAATAATGAGGAAATGTTGGTGAAATATCAGAATAAAATTGCGGAAAACTCTGAGGATGTGGAAGCTTTACAGACATTGGCATCTATTTACCATGCTTTAAAGGAAAATGAAAAGGCAATAGAAATTTATGAAAAACTCGTAATTTTAAAACCTGAAGATCATGAAATAAGAGCGTTTTTAGGATATCTGTATTATGAAGATGAAGAACTTGACAAAGCGGAAGAAAATTTAAACAGGGCTTTGGATATCAGTGCGGCGGAACCTTTCGTGCTGTTCTTATTGGGGAATGTATATGCAAGAAGAGGAAGAATTTCGGAAGCTGTAGACTGCTATGATTTGGCAATTTTTTTAGATTTTGACATATATACTGCACATATTGATTTTGCAAGAAAATATGAACATATGGGGAGACACAGGAAAGCATTGAAAGAATTTAAAGCTGCATTTGAAATAGATTCAAGAGATGAAGGGCTGATTGAGAAAATAAAATATATTGAAAATAAGTGCAGAACAGCAGGTCAGTATGATATTAAATTTGATGAAGGAAAATGTCTGGTGACATCTGATAAATTGGTGTTTAATATATAGAAGTTCAATAAACTGAGCCGATCGGATGGCTCGTTTTTATTTATAAAAATTTATGAATTTGAAAAGGAGAAGACAATGGTAAATTTAGTTTGTGAGGCAATTATACCTGACGGGCCTATGAAAGAAGTGGAAGAAATAGAAAACAGCATAAGAACTACATACAGGAAAACAATATGGACAAAATTTGTAAAAGCCATAAATGACTATAATCTTATAGAAGACGGAGACAAAATAGCAATCGGAGTGTCGGGAGGAAAAGACAGTCTGTTACTTGTAAAATTGTTTCATGAACTGAAAAAAGACCGAAGTAGAAACTTTGAATTTAAAGCGGTAAGCTTAAATCCGGGATTTAGGGAAACGGATCTTGAGAATTTTAAAAAAAATCTGGAAAAATTGAATATAGACTGTGCAATAATAGATACTAATATATGGGAAATTGCCAATGAAAAGGCACAAGATTATCCGTGTTTTTTATGTGCCAAAATGAGAAGAGGAATTCTTTATAAAAAAGTTGAAGAATTCGGATATAATAAGCTGACTTTAGGACATCATTTTGATGATGTAATAGAAACAACAATGATAAATATACTTTATGCAGGAACCGTAAAAACAATGACTCCGAAAGTAAAGTCGACGTCGGGAAATCTTTCACTGATAAGACCTTTAATTTATGTGAAAGAGGAGGATATTATAAATTATACAAAGAAAAACGGTATAAGAGCTATGAACTGCGGATGTACAATAGAAGCCGGAAAAACTTCAAGTAAAAGAAGAGAAGTTAAAGAAATGCTGGCAGCTCTGGAAGAAAAAAATCCCGGAATTAAACAGAGTATATTTAATTCTATGAAAAATATAAATCTGGAATATGTATTCGGATATACGTCGGGAAATAAAAATAAAATATAAAATGTAATGAATATAAATTTATAAAGGTTCTACAAGTGTTGTAAATAATGTGAAAAAATAATTCTTCTCTTGCATTATTTATAAAAATAAGGTAAAATTATTTTGATAATAAAACTATGTTACTTTTAGTTTCAAATTTTAATATAGTAATATATTTTTTGTGGCAAATATTATTAAAATTTGAAGGAAGGATTTTTTATGCATTTGTTGACAGCTCCGATTAATATTTCTATGAAAATAATCAAAATAAAAGTGGACAGCGACCAGAAAAAGAGGCTTTCCAGTATGGGACTTACTGAAAATGGGAGTATTTCAGTCATATCGGAAAGTTCGGGAAATGTCATTGTCAATGTTAAAGGTAGTAGAATAGGAATAGGAAAAGAAATAGCACAGAAAATTGTAGTCATACCGGAGTAGGTTTTCAGAAATATTGTTTTAATACTTATCAAAATAAAAAATTATTTAAACAGGAGGTAGAACAATGATAACATTGAAAGAATCTGAAGTTGATAAAAACTATATAGTAAAGAAAATATCAGGTTCAGGTTCATTTAAAAGAAGAATTATGGATATGGGAATTACGAAAAATACGGAACTTTATGTAAGAAAAGTAGCACCGCTGGGGGATCCTGTACAGATATCCCTAAGAGGATATGAGCTGAGTTTGAGAAAAGAAGACGCAGAATGTGTAGAAATAGAACTTGTTAGTCTGTAAATAAATGATAAAATAAAAGGAGAGAAAAATGAGTATAACTATAGCTTTAGCAGGTAACCCGAACAGCGGTAAAACAACTTTGTTCAATGCATTGACAGGTTCCAATCAGTATGTGGGAAACTGGCCGGGAGTTACTGTGGAAAAAAAGACGGGACTGTATAAAAAAAATAAAGAAATAAAAATAACCGACTTACCGGGAATTTATTCTCTTTCACCTTACACTCCTGAAGAAATAGTAAGCAGAGAGTATCTTATAAATGAAAGACCTGATGTAATAGTAAACATAGTAGATGCATCGAATATAGAAAGAAACCTTTATTTGTCCACTCAACTGTCGGAAATAGGTATTCCTATGATAATAGTGTTTAATATGATAGATGTTGTGGAAAAAAACGGTGATAAAATAGATACGGATAAATTGTCAGAAATTCTCGGTTGTCCGATTATAGAAATATCTGCTTTGAGAAATAGAAATATTGACAAAGTAATTGAAAAATCTCTTGAAATTTCTGAAAGGAAAAATCAGGAACATATCAAATCTTTTAATAATGAAATAGAAAAAATAATTACAGAAATAGAAAATACAGTTTCAAATTCCGATTTTGAAAAACATAAAAGGTGGTATGCAGTAAAATTATTTGAAAAAGATGAAAAATCCACCGGAAAATTACAATTATCGGAAACTGAAAAAAAGAATATAAATAAAATAATTGAAAAAGCCGAATCTGATTATGACGATGACGGAGAAGGAATTATTACTGATGCCCGATATAATTTTATATCAGATATTATAGGGCAGACTGTATCAAAGGGCAGAAAAGGTCTGACAATGAGTGATAAGGTAGATAGACTGCTGACGAACCGTATATTTGCACTGCCTATTTTTGCACTGATAATGTTTTCAGTTTATTATGTATCGATTACTATTGTCGGAGGAGGAGTTACAGACTGGGTAAATGATACATTTTTCGGAGAAATTATCGGAGGAAGTGCTGCGGATCTTCTCGAAAAGCTTCAAGTTGCACCGTGGCTTTCAAGTCTTGTAGTAGACGGGATTATTGCAGGAATAGGAGCTGTTCTCGGATTTCTTCCCATAATTACGACATTGTATATATTTATGGCTATATTGGAGGATATAGGATACATGTCGAGAATAGCATTTATTTTAGATAGAATATTTCGTAAATTTGGACTTTCAGGAAAATCTTTTATTCCTATCCTTATAGGAACGGGATGTTCTGTTCCGGGAATTATGGCTACAAGAACTATTGAAAATGAAAATGACAGAAGAATGACAATTATAGTAGCTTCATTTATGCCCTGTGGAGCAAAAACCGAGATAATAGCTTTATTTTCAGCTTCGATTTTCGCAGGATATAAGGGGTGGTGGTTTGCTCCTGTATGTTATTTTGCGGGAATTTTAGCAGTGGCAGTTTCGGGTATAATGCTGAAAAAGACAAGAAATTTTTCAGGAAAACCGGCACCTTTTGTAATGGAACTGCCTGAATATCATCTTCCTCTGTTTTCCAATATTGCAAGAACTGTATGGGATAGAGTGAAGGCTTTTATAATAAAGGCCGGAACGGTTATTCTGCTGGCATCTATAGTAATATGGTTTTTACAGAATATATCTACCAATTTTGAATTTGTGGAATTTTCTGAAGACAGTCACTCAATTCTTGAAGCAGTAGGAAGAATAATTGCTCCGATATTTGCACCTGCAGGATTTGGACATTGGGCGGCAACAGTGGCTACAATGAGCGGACTGGCGGCAAAAGAAGTGGTAGTTTCTACTTTCGGAGTTGTTGCAGGTTTGGGAGATGCAGGGGCTGACGATCCGTCTATGATAGAATATGCAAATTCAATATTTACTCCTGTATCGGCATTGAGTTTTATGCTCTTTAATCAGTTGTGTATTCCATGTTTTGCAGCTGTAGGGGCAATAAGGGAAGAAATGAATAGCGGAAAATGGTCATGGTTTGCCATTACTTATCAGATGCTGTTTTCTTATGCAGTTTCATTAATAGTATTTCAGTTGGGGAATGTGCTTATACTGGGATCAGCTCCTACAATTTGGACTTTTATTTCCGTAGGAGTACTGATATTTATGCTTTATATGTTATTCAAAAAACCTGAAAAAGCCGAAATTAAAAATAGAAAAGGTCAATATATAGGTGTTTAGAATTTAAAAATATTTCTGAAAGGGGAAATAAAATGGAAAAATTGTCAACACTGGCTGTATCTGCAGTAATTATTGCAATTTCATTTTTTGCAATTAAAAGAATAAGAAAAAACGGAGGATGCAGCTGCGGAGAGAAAAGCTGTAAATCATCTTCCTGCTGCTACAAGCAGGAGAATAAATAACAGATAGAGAACTGTTTCAGGGAAGAATGTCTTGAAACAGTTTTTTCAATCTTTTTTG
>JAUNKI010000131.1:5244-5440 GCA_030532815.1 Leptotrichiaceae bacterium | reverse complement strand
TTGAAATAATTTGAATGTTGGGTTTTTATCTATATTTAATATTACAGTATTTTTAATATATAACTTTTTATTTTTCTCTTTTTGTCGTACATTGAATATCCAATTTTTTCAGTAATTCTAAACATAATTATTAATATTAAAAATAGCACTGTTTCTTTAAAAATTATTTTCTTTTATATTATATTTTATTTTAATT